>NZ_CP054916.1:4172500-4272500 GCF_013364155.1 Streptomyces sp. NA02950
AGTGCACCGCGGCCGACGGCGAGATGCGGCGGATGATCCAGTACAAGGAGAAGACCGCGCGGGAGCGGGCCCGGGGCGGTAGCGTACGGCTGTCGCTGCTCACCTACCCGGCGCTGATGGCGGCCGACATCCTGGCGTTCGGCACGGACGAGGTACCGGTCGGCGACGACCAGGTGCAGCACGTGGAACTGGCCCGGGACCTGGCGCAGCGGTTCAACCAGCGGTACGGGACCGTCTTCACCGTGCCGCGGGCAACGCGCCCCTCGGTGGCCGCGCGGGTGATGGACCTCCAGGACCCGCTGTCGAAGATGGGGAAGTCGCACGCCGAGACGGCGGGGATCGTCTATCTGCTCGACGAGACGGATGTGGTCCGCAAGAAGATCATGCGTGCCGTGACGGACAGCGGGACCGACGTGGTGTACGACCCGGTGGAGCGGCCGGGGGTGGCCAATCTGCTGGATGTGCTCGCCTCGTGCACCGGTGACAAGCCGGGGGTGCTGGCCGAGCAGTTCACCTCGTACGGGGCTCTGAAGGGTGCGGTGGCCGAGGCGGTGGTGGAGCTGCTGCGGCCGATCCGCGCCCGGCACGCGGAGCTGTGTGCCGACACCTCTTATGTGGACGGGGTGCTGCGGGCCGGGGCGGAGCGGGCGCGGGGACTGGCGCGGCCACGGGTGGACGCGGCGTACGCGGCGGTGGGGCTGCTGCCGCCCGCGTGAGTCAGCCGTTGCCGGAGGCGAGCTCGCGGCTGCGGTCGCGGGCCGCCTCCAGGGCGGCGATGAGGGCGGCACGCACGCCGTGGCTCTCCAGTTCACGGATGGCGTTGATGGTGGTGCCCGCCGGGGAGGTCACGGCTTCGCGCAGCTTGACCGGGTGCTCACCGCTGTCGCGGAGCATCACCGCCGCGCCGATGGCCGCCTGGACGATGAGGTCATGGGCCTTGTCGCGGGGCAGGCCGAGCAGGATGCCCGCGTCGGTCATGGCCTCGACGAGGAAGTAGAAGTAGGCGGGGCCGGAGCCGGACAGGGCGGTGGCGGCGTCCTGCTGGGACTCGGGGACGCGGAGGGTCTTGCCGACGCCGCCGAAGATCGCCTCGGCGTGGGCGAGGTGCTCCTCCGTGGCGTGGCTGCCGGCCGAGATCACCGACATGGCCTCGTCCACCAGGGCGGGGGTGTTGGTCATGACCCGGACGACCGGGGTGCCCGCGGCCAGCCGCTCCTCGAAGAAGGAGGTGGGGATGCCCGCGGCGCCGGAGATGACCAGCCGGTCGACGGGGACGTGCGGGGCCAGCTCGTCCAGAAGGGTCCCCATGTCCTGCGGCTTGACGGTGAGGATGAGGGTGTCGGCGTACTTGGCAGCCTCGGCGTTCGAGACGGCCTCGACGCCGTGGCGGGATCGCAGCTCTTCGGCGCGCTCCGGTCGGCGGGCGGTGACCAGCAGATCGGACGGCGACCAGCCGCCCCGGATCATTCCGCTGAGAAGGGCTTCGCCGATCTTTCCCGTGCCGAGCACGGCGACCTTCTCCGTCATGGTGCGGCTCTCCTCATGCCTTGCGGTGGGCAGCGGTATGGAGCGAAGGAACGCAGCTGGGCGTGTCGCGTCCATCAGGGCGTACTCCGCCATCCTCCCATGGTCCGTGGGGCTCGCCGACGATTTATTCACTGTTCGATGAATTAATTTTTACCTTGCCGTCCGGCGCACGGGGGTGGCCGGATCGCGCCAGCGCTCGCCGGGGTGAACGGAGTCCGATCCTCCTGTTCGATAATCCCGCGTTCACAATTCAGTTACATATCGACTTGCAAATGGTCACGCCCTTCTGGGGACAATGGGAGTCGGTGTCGATACGTGCGGGAGGGGGGCGATGGTGAGGACGATTCGGAACGCCGCACGCGGACTGCTTGCCGTCGTTTCCGTCTTAGTCGCCCTCTTCATCGCGGCAGACTGCGCCTCCGCGCAGGTCACCCACCCCGAGACCATCCATACGACCGTGTCCGCCGATATCCGGCCGGCCGTCGGGACCATCTCCTCTCACCATGACACCGGGGCAGAGGACTGCCACGGGCTCCGTGGCGGACGGGCCCCGTTCACCGCTCCCACGCCGAGCGGCAAATACGGATGTGTGTGCGGATGCGATGCGGTGCCGTCGGCACCCCGTACCGCCGTCACCACAGCCCTCACCGGACGCCGGACCGTTCCCCTGGTGAGATCGGGCGAGCTGCCCGTTCTCCTTCAGATCTTCCGCTGCTGAGAGCTACGCCGTCGTAGCCCGGCGGTGCCGCTCAACGACACACAGCTCTCACGCTTTCTCTTCAGCAAGCGATCCAACCGCCAGCGACCGATTCCATCGATCCCACTGACGTGGCGCTATGCCGCGCCCCCGGCTGCCTGTGCGCAGGTCGACGGGGCGCTCTGGAGGCAACCCTCATGCGAAAGATCCTTGATCGTTTTCGTGCTGCCGGAGGCTCCTCACCCGGCTCCGGACCCGGCACCGGAACACCCACCGGAACACTCCGTGCCGACTTCACCGCATCCCTCGTCGTCTTCCTCGTCGCAGTGCCCCTGTGCGTGGGCGTGGCCGTGGCCTCCGGTGTACCGGCCGAACTCGGCCTGATCACCGGCATCGTCGGCGGGCTGGTGACCGGCTTCCTGCCGGGCAGCAGCCTTCAGGTCAGCGGCCCCGCCGCCGGGCTGACCGTCCTCGTCTACGAGGCGGTCGAGAAATACGGCCTCGCCGCCCTGGGCGTCCTCGTCCTGGCGGCCGGGCTGCTCCAGCTGGCGATGGGCGCGCTGCGCCTGGGCCGCTGGTTCCGCGCGATCTCGGTCGCGGTGGTGCAGGGCATGCTCGCGGGCATCGGCCTGGTGCTGATCGCCGGACAGCTGTACGCGCTCGCCGACGCCAAGGCCCCGAGCAGCGGTCTCGGCAAGATCGGCGGCATTCCCGAGCTGATCGCCGATGCGGCCGGTTCCGGCACCGCGCTGAAGGCGGTGGCCGTGGGCGCCGGGACGATCGCGGTGCTGATCCTGTGGCCGCGCTTCCACCGGGGGGCCAAGGTCCTCCCCGCTCCGCTGGCGGCGGTGGCCCTCATGACGACCGCGACCGTGGCGCTCGACCTGCCCGTGGCCAAGGTCGAGGTCCAGGGACTGCTGGAGGCGGTGCAGCCGCCCGGTGGCAGTGAGTTCGCGGCGCTGGCCGAGGTCGGCGTCATCGGGACCATCCTGGCCTTCACGCTGATCGCCTCGGCCGAGAGCCTCTTCAGCGCCGCCGCCGTCGACCGGCTGCACGACGGTCCGCGGACGGACTACGACAAGGAGCTCATGGCGCAGGGCGCGGGCAACGCGCTGTGCGGTGCCCTGGGCGCGCTGCCGATGACCGCGGTGATCGTGCGCAGCGCGGCCAATGTGCGGGCCGGCGCGAAGACGAAGGTGTCGCGGGTGCTGCACGGTGTGTGGCTGCTGGTCTTCGCGGTGCTCTTCCCCTCGGCGCTCGGCGTCATCCCGGTGGCGGCGCTGGCGGGTGTGCTGGTGCACGCGGGCTGGAAGCTGATCCCGGTCAAGGACCTGGTTCCGCTGTGGAAGGAACACCGCGGTGAGGCGGTGGTGCTCATGGTGACCGCGGGGTCGATCGTGATCACGAACATGTTCGAGGGCGTTGTCATCGGTCTGCTGATGGCCGTGGCCAAGACGGCCTGGGAGACCTCGCACGTCCATGTGGAGGTCCGCGGGCTCGACGACGAGGACAGCACGCCGGTCCGCGTCCGGGTGCTGGGCAACGCCACCTTCCTGCGGCTGCCCAAGCTGGTCGACGAACTGGAGGCGCTGCCGCGGGAGCGAGTGGTGGAGCTGGACCTGAGCGGGCTGCGCCATGTGGACCACGCCTGCGGTATGGCGCTGGCCACCTGGACCGAACGGCACAACGCGGTGGTCAGCCATGAGGCGGGGGCCACGGCCGCGCGCGGCTCCGAGACGCCCGGGTCCCCCGACGCTCCCGAGGCCCCCGAGGCCCCCGAGGAGCGCAAGATCCTGGCGTAGCACCGCCGCACTCTTCTGACGGCCCCCGGTGCCTGGTGCGCCGGGGGCCCTCGTGCGTACCGCCCCGGCCGGGTGTCCGTACCGGCACGGCCGTGTCCCGGGAGCCGCCCGGCGCCCGCGCGGGGACGGGGATCGCCATCGCCCTGCCGCCCGCCTGACGCGCCCTCTAGTCTGAGGTGTCCGGGGGCCGGTGGGTCCGATGGGGCCAGTGGGACCCGGACGACCACGCCTACGCACGGACGCACAGGCACTCGAGGGGAGGGATGACCATGCCGCTCAGCGCCGGGGATCCGGAGAGGATCGGGGACTACGCGCTGGAGGACCGGCTCGGCTCCGGCGGGATGGGAGTCGTCTACCTCGCGCGCTCCGCCTCTGGCCGTCAGGTCGCGGTCAAGGTCGTACACCAGCAGTTCGCCGAGAACGACGAGTTCCGCACCCGCTTCCGGCAGGAGGTGGCGGCCGCGCGGCGGGTCAGCGGCGCCTTCACCGCCCCCGTCGTGGACGCCGACCCGGAGGCCGAACGCCCCTGGATGGCCACCCTCTACGTGCCCGGGCCCACCCTCTCCGAGCGGTTGACCGACGGCGGTCCGCTCGACGCCGCGGAGCTGCGGCGGTTGGCGCTGGGACTGGTCGAAGCGCTGAGCGACATCCACCGGGTGGGGGTGGTGCACCGCGATCTCAAACCCGCCAATGTGCTGATCGCCCCCGACGGTCCGCGCGTGATCGACTTCGGGATATCCCGGGCCGGGGACAACCAGGCGCTGACGGAGACCGGCCGGGTGATGGGCACTCCGCCGTTCATGTCGCCCGAGCAGCTGAGCCGTCCGCGGGAGGTGACCGCCGCCTCGGACGTGTTCTCGCTGGGCGCGCTGCTGGTGTACGCGGCGACCGGGGGCAGCCCCTTCGACGCCGAAAGCCCGTATATGACGGCGTACCAGGTGGTGTACGAGCCGCCGTCGCTGGAGGAGGTGGCCGAGCCGCTGCACGGTGTCGTCCGGCGCTGTCTGGCCAAGGCTCCCGACGACCGCCCCGGACTCGCCGAGCTGGAGCGGCTGCTGGACGCGCTGCCGGGCAGCGGCCCGGTCCGGGTGAACGGTGGTGCCCAGGGCGGCAGGCGCGGCCGGGGCGGCGCGGAGCGCACCTGGGCCACGACGCTCAACGGGTTCCGCAGGCGCCGGCCGGTCCTCGCCGCGGTGACGGGCGCCGCGGCGCTCGCCCTCGTCGGTGGCACGGTCGCGCTGGTGAACTCCCCCAGCGGCGGGGTCCGTACCGGTGGTGCGGCCGAAGAGGCCGGACAGCCGTCCCGCGCGGAGCGGGTGATCGCACTTCCGGCGGGCTGGCGGCCGTGGCAGCTGTCGCTGTTCGAGGTGGCGGGGGACGCCGGGGCCGAGGGCGCGGCCGTCGCCGACGACGAGGTGTTCGGGCGCTGCGAGCGCGTCGGCACCGACCTGTACTGCGGGGGCTACGGCTTCTCGGCGGTCCGGGTGGACGGAGCGACGGGGCACGTCGAGTGGCGTACCGAGGACCTGTCGTCGGACGCCGAGGATTCGAGCATCGGCAGCCAGCCCATCGGAGTGCGGGACGGACGCGTCATCGTGCACGACGGCCCGAGCGACACCCCCCAGGTCGTCGGCCTGGACACGGAGACGGGCCGGAAGAAGTGGTCACGGCGGACCAGCGACAACACCGACACGGCCGTGTTCGGCCACGGAGTGCTGGTCAGCGACCCGGGTGACCGTTCGCTGACCGCGTGGAAGGCGACCACCGGGGAGCGGCTGTGGACGATGCCCGTGCCCCGGGGGCAGATCTGCTCGGCCGTGGCGTACGACGAGGTGCCGTACGCGCTGTGCTCGGAGAATGTCACGGGCGAAGGCGACCACGTCCGGTACAGCGTGCTGCGTCTCGACCCGCGCGACGGTACCCCGAAGCGGCTGGTCCGGCTGAAGGACGTCGACAACCCGCTGGGGGTGGTCGGTCATGAGCTGCTGATACCGCGCCTGGGGGACGACTTCGGGCCGACCAGGTACGTCTCCGCGACCCTGGTCGACCTGCGTACCGGCGCCATCCGCAGGACGGCGTTCCCGGACAACGCGCGGGGCGATGCCACCCTGCTCGACGACCGCGTCTACTTCGTCCAGGAGAGCGGCAGGGTCACCGCGGTCGACGCGAAGAACGGAAAGCAGCTGTGGAGCGAGGCGACGACCGTGGAGCGGCTGGGGCCGCCGGTGCTGTCGGAGCGCGAGAACACCGTCTATCTGGCCAGCTCCAGCGGCCGGTTGCTCGCACTCGACCAGCGCACCGGCAAGGAGCGCTGGCAGGGCGCGGCACGCAGCCCGTCCAGCGGCACGGGGTCGGCGCAGGTGCTGCGGGTGCGGGGCGCGGTGGCGGCGCTGGCCGGTGACGGGACGCTGTTCTCGGTGGACCCGCTGCGGCCGGACGCGAAACCCGCGAAGCCGGACGGGAAACCCACCAGGAGCGCCACCCCGCGCGACTAGATCACGGCACGGCGGGTCAGCCGCAGGGCACGGTGACGAAGCCGTCGCTGCCGGTCTTCACATACGCGTCGGACACGTACTGACCGGGCGCGATGCAGTCCCAGATGTCCGTGGTGCCGTACGGTCCCGAGACCTTCTGGCCGTGCCGCTGACAGCGGATCGGGACCCGGGTGTTGTACGGCAGCACCTTGATCAGTCGGTGGTGGGTGCCGGGACCGCTGCGGACATTGACCTGGTGGCCGGGTGCGGTCGGATAGGTCACCGCCCCCGCGGCGCTCCCCGCGCTCTCCTCGACAGCGGTCTCATCCATGGCGGCGTCGTCGATGGCCATTGGGCCCTCCCCCGTTGAACTGCTTTTCCGAGTTGTGTGGATGTCGTGTGACCTGCCACGACATGCGGAGGCTAGCAAGGCTCGTACAGGTCATCGACTAGGCTCGCCGAGTCGCAACTGGGGCCGAATTTCACGGGGGTGGGCATGCCGCCGGTGCGCAGACCCGGGTCGGACCCGGAAGCGGAGGATCCGGAGTTCGCCGGGCAGTATCGGCTCGAGGCACGCCTCGGCTCGGGCGGCATGGGTGTGGTGCATCTGGCGCGCTCGACGTCGGGGCGGCGGCTCGCGGTCAAGGTCGTGCATGCCGACTATGCCCAGGACCCCGAGTTCCGGGCGCGGTTCCGGCAGGAGGTGGCGGCCGCGCGTCGGGTCAGCGGCGCCTTCACCGCCCCCGTCGTGGACGCCGATCCGGAGGATCCGCGGCCCTGGATGGCCACCCAGTACATCCCCGCCCCCACCCTTGCCGAAGAGGTCAAGCGGAACGGCCCGCTGGCGGCGGGCGAGGTGGCGCGGCTGGCCGCGGGGCTCGCGGAGGCGCTGCGCGACATCCACCGGGCCGGAGTGGTGCACCGCGACCTCAAGCCGAGCAACGTCCTGCTCGCGGCGGACGGCCCGAAGGTCATCGACTTCGGCATCTCCCGGCCCGCCGACAGTGAACTTCGCACCGAGACGGGGCAGTTGATCGGCACCCCGCCGTTCATGGCGCCCGAGCAGTTCCAGCGGCCGCGTACGGTGGGCCCGGCCGCGGATGTGTTCGCGCTGGGGTCGGTGCTGGTGCACGCGGCCACCGGGCGCGGGCCGTTCGAGTCCGAGAGCCCCTATCTCGTGGCGTACCAGGTGGTGCACGACGAGGCCGATCTCGCCGGGGTGCCGGGCGAGTTGCTGCCGCTGGTCCAGCGCTGTCTGGCCAAGGACCCCCGCGAGCGCCCCACTCCGGACGCGCTGATGACGGTGTTGCGTGCGGTGGGCGGGCCGCTGCCGCCGCTGGCGCGCGCCGCGGTGCCGCTGGTACCGGCGCAGCGGACACCGGACCCGGTGTCGCTGCCGGGCGGGGGCGCGGGCGCCGTGCGGGAGCGGGCGGCCGACGGCGGGGCGGGCCCCGGAGCGACCGGCGAGGACGGCACCGGCACCGGCATCAGCGCGGGCACCGGCCGCAACTCCGGCGCCGGGGACCCCGATACGGCGGCCGGGGACACCGACACCCATGTCAAGGAGGCGGCTCCCGGCCCCGGCCCGGTGCGGCGCCGGAGGGTACGCCGCTGGGTGACGGCCGGGCTCACGGCCGCCGTGCTGTTCGCCGCGGGCACGGTCGTGGCGCTGCGCCAGTTCGACGAGCCGCGCCCGCGCCCGCACACGGACGCGGGGCGCGATCCGCAGAACAGCGCGGCCACCACCACACCGTGGCGGCCGTGGCGGGCCACGCTCGGCGGCGGCCGGGCGGCGGGCACCGGCACGGCGCGGCCCGCGTTCTGCTCGTACGGGGACGGGGCGCTGTACTGCGCCGGACGGGCCGTCGGGGCCGCGCGGCTGGATCCGGCCGACGGCCGGGTGGTGTGGTCGCGTCCGGCCGAGGCGAGCGGTTCGGACGACGGGGTGCCCAGCACCCCGGTGCTCTCCGGCGGTCTGCTGCGGGTGGTGTCGCCGGACGGGGCGCGGCTGGAGGCGCTGGACCCGGCAACCCACCGGGTCCGCTGGCGCCGTGATGTGTCCGGGTTCGGCGGCCGGGTCTACCCCGCGGGCGACACGGTGCTGCTGGTCGCGGCGGACGGCACGGTCCGGGCGGTCAATGGCGCCACCAACCGGGAGCGCTGGCGCCACCGGCTGCCCGGCCACGCCCGGCCCAGCTTCTTCGCGTACGGCGACGGCCGCACCGGGTACGCCGTCACCACCTCCCCCGACGGGTCACGCACCTTGGTCACCGCGGTGGACACGGTGCGCGGGACGACGCGGTGGCGGCATGCCTTCACCGGGCAGCTCACCCCGGCCGGGGCCGGGCCGCGCGGGGCCCTGCTGATGACCGAGACCGACAGCCGGACCCGTACCACCGCCGTGGTGCGCTACGAACCGGGGCGGCGCGCCGTACGGCGGTCCGCGCTGACCACACCGGTGTCCGCGACCAGCGCGGTCACCCGGGGCGGGGCGGTGTATCTGCTGTGCGCGGACGGCGGGCTGGTGGCCGTGGACACCGGGCGGGGCGAACGGGGCTGGCGGCTGGAGACCTCGGTGGCCAATGCCTCACCGCTGGTGGCCACCGACGGACGGCTGTACTTCTCGGCGGCGGACGGCAGGCTGCTGGCGGTGGACGCCGAGCGGGGCACGCTGATCGGCCAGACCGAGCCGCGTGCGGGCGGTGCCGGGCAGAGCTATCTGGAGCTGGTGCCCGCGCCGGTGGCGGCGGACGGCAAGGTGTTCGCGGCGGCCCCGGACGGCACGGTCTTCGGGGTGGACGAGCGGAACCCGGCGGGCTGGTGAGCCCCCGGGTGCGCTGACCGGCCCCGCCACCGGCCGCACTACAGTGACGCTGCATCGTGGGTCGGCAGGGGAAGGGCGGCCGAACGGCTCGCGCTGGAGGTGCTGTTGGCGCGGCTGCGCGCCCTGCCCGCCGGCAACACCGGCAATGTCACCGCGGATGAGGGCGATGGCGAGGGCGGTGACGGAGCGGGCGGTGACGGAGCGGGCGCGGACACGGGACCCACGGTCGTCGGCCGTCCGCGGCGCCGGAGGCCGCCGCTGGTGGCCGCGGCGGCCACCGCGGCGCTCGTCCTCGTCGGTCCCTCGACCCGGACGGCGGGGCGTCGCGCCGGGTGAGGCTGCCGCCGGGGCTCAGCGGGGACCAGCTCACCCCGGCCCTGGTGGACAGCACCCTCTCTTTCGTCCGGGAGAACGGCGAGGTCGTCGCCGTCACGCTGGACGGCAAGCGGCTGTGGCACCGTGCGACCCAGGTGGAGTTCCTGGGCTCACCCGCTTTCTCCGAGCGCCGCGACACCCTCCATCTGGCCACCGCCGCGGGCCGGTTGGTGGCGCTGGACGGGGGCGACGGCCGGGCGCGGTGGCGGGGCAAGCCCCGTACCGACCCGGGCGGCGCCCCGGCGCAGACGCTGCTGATGCGTCACGCGCTCTCCATGGTGTACGGATACGCACGGGTGGAGGTGGCGAGCACGGACGTCGGCCGGAAGGGCTGACGCGCCCGGGCTTCCGGCCGTCCGCCCAGGCGGCCGATGTCGCGCCGTCAGCCCAGCTGGCTGATGTCGCGCACGGCGCCCTTGTCGGCGCTGGTGGCCATCGCCGCATAGGCGCGCAGTGCGGTGGACACCTTGCGCTCGCGGTCCTTCGGGGCGTAGACGCCGCCGAGCTCCTCCCGACGGGCCGCCAGCTCCTCATCGCTCACCAGGAGTTCGATGGACCGGGCCGGGATGTCGATCCGGATCCGGTCGCCGTCCCGGACCAGCGCGATGGTGCCGCCGGACGCCGCCTCGGGCGAGGCGTGGCCGATGGACAGACCCGATGTACCGCCGGAGAAGCGGCCGTCGGTGATCAGCGCACATGCCTTGCCCAGACCGCGGCCCTTGAGGAAGGAGGTCGGGTAGAGCATCTCCTGCATCCCGGGGCCGCCCTTGGGACCCTCGTAGCGGATGACCACCACGTCGCCCTCGGTGACCTGCTTCTTCAGGATCTTGTCGACGGCCTCTTCCTGCGACTCGCAGACCACGGCCGGGCCTTCGAAGGTCCAGATCGACTCGTCGACGCCCGCGGTCTTCACCACACAGCCGTCGACGGCCAGATTGCCCTTGAGGACCGCGAGCCCGCCGTCCTTGGAGTAGGCGTGCTCCAGGTCGCGGATGCAGCCGCCCGCGGCGTCCGTGTCCAGGCTGTCCCAGCGCTCGGACTGCGAGAAGGCGGTGGCGGAGCGCCGGCAGCCGGGGGCCGCGTGCCACAGCTCGACGGCCTCGGCCGACGGAGAACCGCCGCGCACGTCCCAGGTCTTGAGCCAGTCGGCGAGCGAGGAGCTGTGCACGGAGTGGACGTCCTCGTTCAGCAGCCCGCCGCGGAACAGCTCGCCGAGGATCGCCGGGATACCGCCCGCTCGGTGCACGTCCTCCATGTAGTACGTACCGCCGGGGGCGACGTTCGGGGCGACCTTGGCCAGGCAGGGCACCCGGCGGGAGACCTCGTCGATGTCCCGCAGGTCGTAGTCGAGGCCGGCCTCCTGGGCGGCGGCCAGCAGATGCAGGATCGTGTTGGTCGAGCCGCCCATGGCGATGTCGAGCGCCATGGCGTTCTCGAACGCGGCGCGGGAGCCGATGGAGCGCGGCAGCACGGTGTGGTCGTCCTGCTCGTAGTGGCGCTTGGTGATCTCCACGACGGTGCGGCCCGCGGTCTCGTACAGCGCCTTGCGGGCGGTGTGGGTGGCCAGCACCGAACCGTTGCCGGGGAGGGCGAGGCCCATCGCCTCGGTCAGGCAGTTCATCGAGTTGGCGGTGAACATGCCGGAACAGGAGCCGCAGGTCGGGCAGGCGTTCTGCTCGATGCGGAGGATGTCCTCGTCCGAGACGTTCTCGTTGACCGCGTCGGAGATCGCGTTGATCAGGTCCAGCTTGCGGACGGTGCCGTCGACCAGCGTGGCCCGGCCCGCCTCCATGGGGCCGCCGGAGACGAAGACGGTCGGGATGTTGAGCCGCATCGCGGCCATCAGCATCCCGGGCGTGATCTTGTCGCAGTTGGAGATGCAGATCAGCGCGTCCGCGCAGTGGGCCTCGACCATGTACTCGACGGAGTCGGCGATCAGGTCGCGGGAGGGCAGCGAGTAGAGCATCCCGCCGTGGCCCATGGCGATGCCGTCGTCCACCGCGATGGTGTTGAACTCGCGGGGGATGCCGCCCGCCGCGTGGATCGCCTCGCTGACGATCCGGCCGACCGGCTGGAGGTGGGTGTGACCGGGCACGAACTCGGTGAAGCTGTTGGCCACGGCCACAATGGGCTTGCCGAAGTCCTCGCGCGCTACGCCGGACGCCTGCATAAGGGCGCGGGCGCCCGCCATGTTGCGGCCGTGGGTGACGGTGCGGGACCTCAGCTCGGGCACGGTACTCGGCTCCCTCGTCATGCGGATGGCGATCGTGGTGCGGATCGCGTGGATCGGAGTCTTCTGAGCCTACGCCTCACATCCGCGATCCGGACAGTGCGTCCGGATCGCGGGACGGCCTGCCCACTCCTCGGAAGGGTCCGGCCGGTGCCGCGATGCTTGCCGACCGGCCCTTGCCGCGGCTCAGCCCTCGGTGAGATAGCGCTGGAGGGTCGGCGCGACCATGGCGATGATGTCCTCCGCCTCGGCGGAGGCCAGCGGCTCCATCTTGATCAGATAGCGAAGCATCGCGATCCCGATCATGTGTCCCGCCGCCAGCTGGGTCCGGAACGCGGGATCCGGTACATCCAGCTCGCCCGCCATTCGCAGCAGCACCCGGCGCCCGATCAGCTCGCGCAGCACCGCGGCGGCGGCCTCGTTGGTCAGTGCCGAGCGCATCACGGCCAGCAGCGGAAGCCGGGTGACCGGGTTCTCCCAGATGCCGAGGATATAGCGGGCCATCCGCTCGCCCGCGGCCTCCCGGCTGCCCTGGACGACCTCGGGTACGGCCATCGCGGGGGCCAGGATCAGCTCGATGGCCGCGCCGAAGACCTGCTCCTTGGTGCCGAAGTAGTGGTGCACCAGCGCGGGGTCCACCTCGGCCGCCTTGGCGATACCGCGGATGGAGGTCTTGTCGTAGCCGCGCTCGGCGAACTCGTTGCGCGCGGCGGTCAGGATCCGGTCCCGGGCGGCGGGCCCGTCGGCGGCGCCGGTGCGGGCCGGGCGGCCGCGCTTGCGCGGACCGGCGGGCGGGGGCGCGGCGGAGGTCATGAGCCGGGCACCGCCCTGCTGGAGCGGGACTTCGGGGCCGGGGAGGCCAGATGGAGCCGGGTGAAGGCCAGCGCTTCGGCGAGATCGGCCTCGCGCTCGGTGGTGGACATCGCACGCCGGGTGTTGACCTCGACCACCACATGGCCGTCGAACCCCTGCGCGGCGAGACGTTCCAGCAGCTCGGCACAGGGCTGGGAGCCGCGCCCCGGGACCAGGTGCTCGTCCTTGTTGGAGCCCTGACCGTCCGCGAGGTGGACATGGCCCAGCCGGTCGCCCATGCGGTCCACCATGCCGAGCGCGTCGGCGCGGGCGGTGGCGGTGTGCGACAGGTCGATCGTGAAGTGGCGGTAGTCGTCCTTGGTGACGTCCCAGTCCGGGGCGTAGGCGAGCATCTCGCGGTCGCGGTAGCGCCAGGGGTACATGTTCTCGACCGCGAACCGCACATCGGTCTCGTCCGCCATCCGCCAGATTCCGCGGACGAACTCGCGGGCGTAGGAACGCTGCCACCGGAAGGGCGGGTGGACGACGACCGTGGAGGCGCCCAGTTTCTCGGCCGCCGATCTCGCCCGCTGGAGCTTGACCCAGGGATCGGTGGACCACACCCGCTGGGTGATCAGCAGGCACGGCGCGTGCACGGCGAGGATCGGCACCCGGTGGTAGTCCGAGAGCCGACGCAGGGCCTCTATGTCCTGGCTGACCGGATCGGTCCACACCATGACCTCGACACCGTCGTAGCCCAGGCGGGCGGCGATCTCGAACGCCGTCGCCGTCGACTCCGGATAGACCGATGCTGTGGACAGCGCGACCTTCGCATCCGGGATGCGCACCACTGGCTCTGTCACGAGGGACAGCGTACGGCGACCGGTCGGGCGGCGAGCAGAACGGGTCGGAAGCACGTCGTCATGGCGTGCTCACAAACAGGTCATGGCCGGACCATGGCGACATCGCAGCGGGGTCGGCGAGACGCCCGGCGCCCTCCCGGCCAATCCCGACCGTGGCGAGCGTCACGTCGGCAGATGGTCCAGCCGACGCAGGATGACGCCCTCGCGCAGCGCCCAGGGGCAGATCTCCAGTTCCTCGACGCCGAAGAGGTCCATGGCGCCCTCCGCGACCAGCGCCCCGGCCAGCAGCTGCGCCGCCCGCCCCTCGGACACCCCGGGCAGCCCGGCGCGGTCCGCCGCGGGCATGGCGGCCAGTTTCGGCACCCACTCCTCCAGCGCCTTGCGGGTCAGCTGACGCTGGACGTACAGGCCCTCGGTGGAGCGGGCCGCGCCCGCGATCCTGGCCAGCTGCCTGAAGGTCTTGGAGGTGGCCACCACATGGTCCGGGGCGCCGTGCCGGCTGAAGTCTCCGACGGTGCGGGCGATCTCGGTCCGCACATGGCGCCGCAGGGCCCGTACGTCGGCCGGATCGGGCGGGTCGCCGGGCAGCCAGGAGGCGGTCAGCCGGCCCGCGCCCAGTGGCAGCGAGACGGCCGCGTCGGGCTCCTCGTCGATCCCGTACGCGATCTCCAGCGAACCGCCGCCGATGTCCAGGACCAGCAGCTTCCCCGCCGACCAGCCGAACCAGCGGCGGGCCGCCAGAAAGGTGAGGCGCGCCTCGTCCGCACCGCTGAGCACCTGGAGCCGCACCCCGGTCTCCTCGGCGACCCGGGCGAGGACGTCATCGGCGTTGGCCGCCTCGCGGACGGCGGAGGTGGCGAACGGCAGCACATCCTCCACACCCTTGTCCTCGGCCGCCTCCAGGGCCTCCTGGACCACCGTGACCAGGCGTTCCACCCCCTCGGGGCCGATGGCTCCGTCACCGTCGAGGAGTTCGGCCAGCCGCAGCTCCGCCTTGTGCGAGTGCGCGGGCAGCGGGCGCGCGCCGGGATGCGCGTCCACCACCAGCAGGTGGACGGTATTCGAACCCACATCGAGGACACCGAGTCTCATGGCCAGAACGCTACTGCGCGGAGTGCGTACTCATGCACGGGTCCCCGCCCTCCGCTTTTCGCCGAGGGGCATACCCTTGCTCCGTGGCAAAGACGAAAAAGGCGAAGCAGGACAAAGGCCAGAAGGGCGCCCCGGAGCGGAGGGCCGAGGAGCAGATCTCGTCCCCGGCCGGGGACGAGGTCGGCCTCGACTTCGCCCGCGCGTGGGTCGAATTTCCCGATCCGGCCGACGACGAACAGGTCTTCCGGTGTGATCTCACATGGCTGACCTCCCGCTGGACCTGCATTTTCGGCCAGGGCTGCCAGGGCATCCAGCCGGGTCGCGCGAGCGACGGCTGCTGCACGCTGGGCGCGCACTTCTCGGACGAGGAGGACGAGGAGCGCGTCGGGCGCCATATGGCCCGGCTCACCCCGGAGATCTGGCAGTTCCACGACGAGGGGCATGCCCGCGGCTGGGTGCAGGAGGACGAGGACGGTGACCGCCAGACCCGCCGCCACCAGGGCTCGTGCATCTTCCAGAACCGCCCCGGGTTCGCGGGCGGCGCGGGCTGTGCGCTGCACATCCTGGCGCTGCGCGAGGGGCGCGAACCGCTGGAGACCAAGCCGGACGTGTGCTGGCAGCTGCCGGTCCGCCGGTCGTACGAGTGGATCGACCGGCCCGACGACACCCGGGTGCTCCAGGTCACCATCGGTGAGTACGACCGTCGGGGCTGGGGTCCGGGCGGCCACGATCTGAACTGGTGGTGCACCTCGGCGGCCTCGGCGCACGGGGCCGGTGAACCGGTGTACGTCTCCTACCGGCCGGAGCTCACGGAGCTGATGGGCAAGGCCGGATACGACCGGCTGGCCGAGCTCTGCGAGGCCCGCCTCGCGTCCACGCTGCCGCTGCTGGCCCCGCATCCGGCCGACCCGGCCGAGGGAGCAGCCCCGGGCTGTTCGGGTCACTGACCTGAGCCCAGGCGGGTCCTTCGGGCCCGTCCGCCGCCGCCTTCCACCGGACGGGGCCTAGTACTTCGGGGTGGCCGAGCCGGACGGGGCGGGGTCCGGATCGTCCGGGGAGGGGCTCGGGCTGCCGGACGGCTCGCTGGGCCCGGGCGTGGGCCCGGGGGGCGCGCCATGGCCCTCGATCACCACGATCGCGCCCGAGGGCGCGATGCCGACCCGGGCGCTCCAGTGACCGGACGGCTCGCGCTCCCGGTCCACCGAGACCGTGACCGTCGTGGACTCACCGGGCCGGAGCACCCCGGCCGTGTGGTGCAGCCGGAGCCAGGACGCGCCAGCGGAGGCGGACCAGCGGACCGGGGAGCCACCGGAGGCCGTGAGGGTGATGACGGTGGTATCGCCCCGGGGCTGGGCCTCGACGGTCAGCCGCCCCGGGCCGGGCGCGGGACGGGCGGGGCCGGAGCCGCCGCCGGGGCGGTCGGCGCGGTCGGCGGAGCCCGAGGGGCCCGGCCGCCGGTCGCCGTTCTTCCCGCCGTGTCTCCCGTGGTGCTTGTCCGTGCCGTCCGGGCTGATGACCTCGACCGAGACATCCGCGGACCGTTTCCCGCCCTCGGTGCCGCGGCCGGAGCCGAGCCGGGCGCCGGAACGGTCCTGCGCGCTGCCGGTGCGCTCGAAGGAGTTTCCGTCCAGCCGCTTGCGGCCGGTCGGGAACTCCTCGACACCGTCCGCGTTGGCGGCGGCCACCGAGTCCGTGTCGTGCTCGTCACCGGCGAGCGGGGCGCCCCGGTAGGCCGCCCACAGCGCGAGCACCGGGGCCGCCACGACCGTGGCGACCACCGTGGTGGTGAGGGCGCGGCTGCGCATCCGGCTGCGCCGCGCCGCCCGGTCCTGGGGGTCCAGCGGGAAGCCGCGCCGGTCGAAGCGGGGCCCTGGAACGGCGCGCGCGGGGCGCCCGCTGAGCGCGCACATCATCGCGGCCTGCACGGCCGCCCGCGGCGCCTCCACCAGCGGCAGGGCCGCGGGGGCGGCGGCCGTGCCGGGCCAGGGGCCGTCCGCGGTGGCCCGCTCGGCCATCCGGCGGCATGCGCGGCAGTCGTCCACATGCCGCACCAGCTCACGGCGGAGGGCGGCGGAGAGCAGCACTTGGGTGTCGCCCGCGAGCCGGGCGACCACCGGGCAGTGGCCCAGTTCGACGACGGCGAGCGCGGCACGGGTCCGCTCCACCTCGCAGGCGGCGCTGGAGAGCAGGGCGCGGGTCTCGTCCGGCTCCTTGCCGAGCGCTGCGGCCACCTCGGCCGGGGTGAGCTGGTGGCGCACGGCGAGCTCGAGCGCCTCGCGCTGCTCGGCGGTGGTCCCGGCGGCCTCCGGCCAGGCGAGCGCGGCCAGTTCACGGCGGCGCTGGGCGGCGAGCGGCTCGGGCAGCTCCGCGTCGGCGGCGAAAGCGCCGACGGCGGCGGTGGGGTGGTCCGCGGCGCCCGGCGGGGTGTCCGGCCCCTGGTCGCCGTGGCGCGCACGGACCGCGCGCCAGTCCCTGAACCCCCGGTACTCGCGCCGCTCCCTCAGCTCGGCCAGGGTGCGCAGACAGGCCCAGCGGGCGACCGCGTAGAGCCAGGGGCGGCACAGATCGCCCTCGGCGGGGGCGCGTCCGCGCCCCCGGCCGCGCCGGCGCTCGGCCACCGCCAGCACATCGCCGAGGGTGGCGGCTGCCGCGTCGTGCTCGCACAGGACCGACAGGCAGTACGTGAACAGGCCGTCGAGGTACGGCTCGTAGCGCGCCGGCGGCCGCTGGGGGCGCGTATCGCCGGAGCGGGGCGCACGCCGATGCGCCCGGTGTGCGCCGGTGGCCTGTGTCGAGTGCTCGGACCTGCTGCTCATCACTCGGTGACGGTAGGCGGATGATGCAGACTTCCTCGCGCCACTTGCACAGTTTTAACCCTTACGGGTGACCATCTCCCTCATAAGGGGACAGGTGTCCCACTCCGCCGGGCGCAACCTGCTATGCGCTTCCGCACGGGTCCGGGCCCCCGTTGTCGGCGGCCGACGCTAGCGTTACGGCATGGCTGCCCGTAGCTCCTCCCGCTCATCCGCCAAGGACCGGCCCTCCTACCGCTGCACCGAATGCGGCTGGACCACCGCCAAGTGGCTCGGCCGCTGCCCGGAGTGCCAGGCATGGGGCACGGTCGAGGAGTTCGGCGCACCCGCGGTGCGGACCACCGCGCCCGGCCGGGTCACCTCGGCCGCGCTGCCCATCGGCCAGGTCGACGGCCGTCAGGCCACCGCCCGGTCCACCGGGGTGGCCGAGCTGGACCGGGTGCTCGGCGGCGGGCTGGTGCCCGGTGCCGTGGTGCTGCTCGCCGGGGAGCCGGGGGTGGGCAAGTCCACGCTGCTGCTCGACGTCGCCGCCAAGGCCGCCGGCGACGACCACCGCACCCTGTACATCACCGGGGAGGAGTCGGCGAGCCAGGTGCGGCTGCGCGCCGACCGCATCGGCGCTCTCAGCGAGCAGCTGTACCTCGCCGCGGAGACCGATCTCTCCGCCGTCCTCGGCCATCTCGACTCGGTCAAGCCGTCCCTGCTGGTGCTGGACTCCGTGCAGACCGTCGCCTCCCCCGAGATCGACGGCGCTCCCGGCGGTATGGCGCAGGTCCGCGAGGTGGCCGGGGCCCTGATCCGCGTCTCCAAGGAGCGCGGTATGTCCACCCTGCTGGTGGGCCATGTGACCAAGGACGGCGCGATCGCGGGTCCCCGGCTGCTGGAGCATCTGGTCGACGTGGTGCTGCACTTCGAGGGCGACCGGCACGCCCGGCTGCGGCTGGTGCGCGGGGTGAAGAACCGCTACGGGGCCACCGACGAGGTCGGCTGCTTCGAGCTGCACGACGAGGGCATCACCGGGCTCGCCGACCCCTCCGGGCTGTTCCTCACCCGCCGCGACGAGCCGGTGCCGGGCACCTGTCTGACCGTCACCCTGGAGGGGCGCAGGCCGCTGGTGGCCGAGGTCCAGGCGCTCACCGTGGACACCCAGATCCCCTCCCCCCGCCGCACCACCTCGGGGCTCGAGACCTCGCGGGTGTCGATGATGCTCGCCGTGCTGGAGCAGCGCGGCCGGATCAACGCGCTCGGCAAGCGCGACATCTACAGCGCGACGGTGGGCGGGGTGAAGCTGACCGAGCCCGCCGCGGACCTCGCCGTGGCCCTGGCGCTGGCCAGCGCCGCCAGCGACACCCCGCTGCCGAAGAACCTGGTGGCCATCGGCGAGGTGGGGCTCGCGGGCGAGGTCCGCCGGGTCACGGGGGTGCAGCGGCGGCTGGCCGAGGCCGCCCGGCTCGGCTTCACGCACGCCCTCGTCCCGTCCGACGCGGGCCGGATCCCCGACGGGATGCGGGTGCTGGAGGTGGCGGACATCGGGGACGCGCTGCGGGTGCTGCCCCGGCGCCGGGACCGGGGTGAGCGGGGTGAGCGGACCCGGGCGGCCGCGGAGGACCGCGGCTGAGCCGGTCGGTTACGGTGCGCAGGGGCCGGGGGCTGAGGGCCGCGCTCCGGTTCCCGCCCACGGGCGTACGCCGGGAGACCCCACGGGAGGCCGGTGACCGCCGGTAGACTTTGCCCTGGTCTCGCCCGTCCGTGGCCTCGCACACCGGCGCGGAGGGGCGATCGCGGCACCGACAGACCTGGCGACGGAGGAGTGCAGTGGCAGCAGGCGACCGGGCTTCGGCTCCCGGCAAAGCCGACGGTCTGATGCGCGCCTCCCTGAGCGCCGTCGCGCCCGGCACGGCACTGCGCGACGGCCTGGAGCGGGTGCTCCGGGGCAATACGGGCGGGCTGATCGTGCTCGGCACGGACCGGACCATGGAGTCGCTGTGCACCGGCGGCTTCGTCCTCGACGTCGAGTTCACCGCGACCCGGCTGCGCGAGCTGTGCAAGCTGGACGGCGCGCTGATCCTCGACAAGGACATCACCAAGATCGTGCGGGCGGGGGTGCAGCTCGTCCCGGACGCGTCGATCCCCACCGAGGAGACCGGCACCCGCCACCGCACCGCGCAGCGCGTCTCGATCCAGACCGGCTTCCCGGTGGTCTCCGTCAGCCAGTCGATGCGGCTGATCGCGCTGTACGTGGACGGGCAGCGGCGGGTCCTGGAGGACTCCGCGGCGATCCTCTCCCGCGCCAACCAGGCGCTGGCCACCCTGGAGCGCTACAAGCTCCGGCTGGACGAGGTCGCGGGCACCCTCTCCGCCCTGGAGATCGAGGACCTGGTCACGGTCCGGGACGTGAGCGCGGTCGCGCAGCGTCTCGAGATGGTCCGGCGCATCGCCACCGAGATCGCCGAGTACGTGGTCGAGCTGGGCACCGACGGGCGGCTGCTCTCCCTCCAGCTCGACGAGCTGATCGCGGGTGTGGAGCCGGAGCGCGAGCTCGTGGTGCGGGACTACGTCCCCGAGCCGACCGCCAAGCGCACCCGCACCGTCGCCGACGCGCTCGCCGAGCTGGACCGGCTGACCCATGCCGAGCTGGTCGAACTGCCGATCGTGGCGCGGGCACTGGGCTACAGCGGCTCGCCCGAGACGCTGGACGCGGCGGTTTCGCCGCGCGGCTTCCGGCTGCTGGCGAAGGTGCCGCGGCTCCCGGGCGCCATCATCGAGCGGCTGGTGGAGCACTTCGGCGGACTGCAGAAGCTGCTGGCCGCCAGCGTGGACGACCTCCAGATGGTGGACGGCGTGGGCGAGGCGCGGGCGCGCTCGGTACGCGAGGGGCTCTCCCGGCTGGCCGAGTCCTCGATCCTGGAGCGCTACGTCTGATCCGAGGGTTCCGTCGGGGCCTCGAGGGAACCCGGGAGCCGACCGTCAGCCGTCGGGCCCGTCGGTCCTTCTCGCGTCGGTCCTTCTCGCGTCAGTCCTTCTTCAGGACGAACGACACCTGCGCGGTGCCGAGTCCGTCCAGCTTCGCCTCCACCAGATACGTACCGGACTTGGCCGCGGCCGGCCCCGACGGGGTGGCGCAGTGCTCGGCGCTGCGCTTGCGGTCCCACTCCACGGTGCGCTTGGTCTCGCCGGAGCCCGGCACCTCGACCAGGGCGGAGGCGGCGCTGCCCTCCGGACAGTCGCCTGAGGCCCAGATGTGCTCGTTGTCCGCGTCGGTGATGGTCAACGTGGCGGCCGCGCGGCCGAAGTCGACCTTGCAGGAGCTGTTCGAGGTGTTCTTCACGACGATCTCGAACGTGGGCTTCTCACCCGGCCCGTAGGAGTTCTTGACCTTCTCGTCCTTGACGCTGCGCACCGTCAGGTCGATGTCCGCGCGACGGCAGTCGGGCAGGCTGGACCCGACCGGGAGGGTCCGGCCGTCGCCGGAGCCGATGCCGTCGCCGCCGGTACCGCCGGATCCGCTGCCGCCGGCGCCACCGGATCCGGTGCCCGCACCACCGCTGTCCGTGCCCTCGTCGCCGGAGCCGGAGCCGGAGCCGGGGTCATCGGATCCGCCGCCGCCGTCCGACTCGTCGCGCCCGCCCGGCCGTTCGCTGTTGACCGGGGTGGTGGAGGAGGGTCCTGGGGTGATGGTGGACGCGGGTCCGCCACCGCCCGGCCCCTTGCCGTCGTCGTGGCCGCCGCCCGAACCGCCCCAGCCGGAGGCCCAGATGACAAGGAGCACCAAGAGCCCGAGAAGGGCCAGCGCAACGGCCCTCCGCCGCCAGTAGATGGAGGACGGAAGCGGCCCGATCGGATTGCGCAGAGATCCCACGCGGAAACTCTACGAGAGATCCGGAGCGCGACCCGCCAATAATCACCGCTCCGACCCCTACTTTTCTCATCATCGGACAGGATCCGCCAGCCGAGGCCGCACCCCGGGACGGCAAGCGGCCATCCGTTCCCGCCACGGCGTCCGGATTGCACGTTTTTTTACCAGCGGGGCGCGGCTCGACCCGAACGCCCGCGCCCTCGGCCACCGCAAGGGGCCCCGGCATGCCAGGATCGTCGGTGATGACTGCCAATTCCGCCCTCCCGGCCGCCGTAAGCCCGACCCCCTCCGACGGTGCCACCCTCCACCGGCCCGTCATCGACTGGTTCGACGCCCACGCCCGCGATCTGCCCTGGCGCCGCCCGGAGGCGGGGGCCTGGGGTGTGATGGTGAGCGAGTTCATGCTCCAGCAGACCCCGGTGAGCCGGGTGCTGCCGGTGTACGAGCAGTGGCTCGCCCGCTGGCCGCGCCCCGCCGACCTGGCCGCCGAGCCGCCCGGTGAGGCGGTCCGCGCCTGGGGGCGGCTCGGCTATCCGCGCCGCGCGCTGCGGCTGCACGGCGCCGCGGCCGCGATAAGGGAGCGCCACGGCGGCGACGTACCGAGCGACCACGCCCAACTGCTGGCGCTCCCGGGCGTGGGCGAGTACACGGCCGCGGCGGTGGCGTCCTTCGCGTACGGACAGCGCCACGCGGTCCTGGACACCAATGTGCGGCGGGTGTTCGCGCGGGCCATCGGCGGTACCCAGTACCCGCCGAACGCCACCACCGCCGCCGAACGCAAGCTGGCCCGCACCCTGCTGCCCGACGACGAGGGCGTCGCGGCCCGTTGGGCGGCCGCCACCATGGAGCTGGGCGCATTGGTGTGCACGGCCCGTACGCCCGCCTGTGTGCGCTGCCCGATCGTGGCGCACTGCGCCTGGCACGGGGCCGGGGCGCCGGAGCACGACGGCCCGCCGCGGCGCGGCCAGACCTACGCCGGGACCGACCGGCAGGTGCGCGGCAAGCTGCTGGCGGTGTTGCGGGAGGCGATCGCGCCGGTTCCGCAGGCGTCGCTGGACCAGGTGTGGAACGAACCGGTGCAGCGGGCCAGGGCGCTGGACGGTCTGGTGGCCGACGGTCTCGTCGAACCGCTCCCGGGCGGGTACTACCGGCTGCCGCTGACGTGATCCGCCCCACTCCCAACAGCCTGTCTGTGACAGAGCTGTGACACGTCGCGGACCCGGTTCTGACACTCCGTCGCACCGGGTTCCGCTGTTACACAACCTATGGGTAGCTGTGCATTGGCCGAGGTGCTGATGCACATGGTGCCGCAACAGCCCCTCCGTAGCGTCCTTCCCGTGCTGGACGACCGCCAGCAATCGAATGGGGAACACAGCGGGATGGAGGCTGCGCATGTCCGGCAGCGGCAAGGTTCAGGATTTTGAAGAGTACGTGCGGAACCGGCAGGACGCCCTGCTGCGCAGCGCCCGCCGGCTGGTCCCCGACCCCGTCGAGGCGCAGGACCTCCTCCAGACCGCCCTGGTGCGCACCTACGGGCGCTGGGACGGCATAGCGGACAAGTCGCTCGCCGACGCCTACCTCCGGCGCGTCATGATCAACACCCGTACCGAGTGGTGGCGTGCCCGCAAGCTGGACGAGGTGCCCACCGAGCAGCTTCCGGAGGCCAGTGTCGAGGACGGCACCGAGCAGCACGCCGACCGCGCCCTGTTGATCGACATCCTCGGAGTTCTGGCTCCCAAGCAGCGCAGCGTCGTCGTGCTGCGACACTGGGAGCAGATGACGACGGAGGAGACGGCGGAGGCACTGGGTATGTCGACCGGCACGGTCAAGAGCACGCTGCACCGGGCACTGGCCCGGCTGCGGCAGGAGCTGGAGAGCCGCGACCTGGACGCCCGTGCGCTCGGTCGCCGCGGCGTGGAGGACGGGGCCGCCGCCCCGGTGCGGAAGCCCACCCGGCTCCGGCGCGGCCGCAACGAGCGGGGGCAGGAACGGTGCGCGGCCTGACCAGGGCCTCTCCCGTCAGGAGCGCAATGATCACCGGCGGCGCGATCGTAGGACTCGCGGCCGCCGGCGGCTGGATGCTGGCCGGCTGCGGATCCACCAGCCAGGGGGTGCGCAAGGAGGGCCCGGCGCAGACCGATTGGGCGTCGACCGCCGAGGACTCCGGCAAGCAGGCGGGCGGTGCCTCGGCCCCGCCGAAACCCACGCCCGAGAAGGTCGATCCCATACGGCTGGTCAAAGAAGACCCCCAGGTCAGCGATGACCTGAAGCAGAACCTCAAGCCCTGCCGGAAGACCACCAGGAGCACACCGCTGATCAACGGCTATCCGCTGGACGTCACCAAGGGCAAACTGACCGGATCCGCCTCCACCGATCTGGTCATCAACGTCATGGCCTGCACCGACGGCTTCGGCATCGGGTCGTATGTGTACCGCAAGGTGGGCCAGAAGTACGAGAACGTCTTCCAGGACGAGCAGCCCCCCGTCTACTCCGTCGTCGCCAAGGACTCGCTCGAGGTCACCAGGCTCTCCTACACCTCCGGGGACCCCGTCTGCTGTCCCTCGCGCGAGGACGTCATCACCTACCGTTGGTCCGGGCAGCGCCACGCGTTCGCGGAAATCACCCGCACGCACACGGATTACAGCACGCCCAACGACGGACAGACCCCGAGTGCCGACGGAACGGAAGGCTGACCCCAGGCTGTGGCCGAAACCCATGTGCTCTTCGTCGAGGACGACGACGTCATTCGCGAGGCCACCCAGCTCGCCCTGGAGCGCGACGGTTTCCTGGTGACCGCCGCGCCCGACGGGCTGACCGGACTGGAGAAGTTCCGGGCCCACCGGCCCGATATCGCGCTGCTCGATGTGATGGTCCCCGGACTGGACGGGGTGAGCCTGTGCCGCCGGATCCGCGATGAGTCCACCGTTCCCGTGATCATGCTGTCGGCCCGCGCCGACGCGATCGACGTGGTGCTCGGCCTGGAGGCCGGTGCCGACGACTACGTCACCAAGCCCTTCGAAGGCGCGGTGCTGGTCGCCCGGATCCGGGCGGTCCTGCGCCGCTTCGGCCACGCCAGCGGCCCCGGTGGCCGGGGCGGGGAGGACGCCCCGGAGGAGCCGGACTGCGGAGTGCTGCGGTTCGGCGATCTGGAGGTCGACCCGGAGGGCATGGAGGTCCGCAAGGGCGGTGAGCAGGTCGCCCTGACCCCGACCGAGATGCGGCTGCTGCTGGAGTTCTCCTCCGCGCCGGGCACCGTGCTCTCCCGAGACAAACTGCTGGAGCGGGTCTGGGAGTACGGCTGGGGCGGGGACACCCGGGTGGTGGACGTCCATGTGCAGCGGCTGCGCGGCAAGATAGGCCAGGACCGTATCGAGACGGTCCGCGGCTTCGGCTACAAGCTCAAGGGCTGACCCGGTGGTCAAGCTCGCTCTGCGCTCCGGTCTGCGCTGGAAGGTCAGCCTGGCGATCGCCGCCGTGAGCGCGCTGGTCGCGGTCGCGCTGAGCCTGGTCGTGCACAACGCGGCCCGCGTCTCGATGCTCGACAACAGCCGCAATGTGATGGACGAGCGGGTGAAGGTCGCCCAGCGCTGGTACGAGCAGTCCCGGGTGCTGGGATTCGGCGCCAAACTGGACGACCCCGAACTGCCCGAGCTGCTGAAGAAGGAGGCGTGGCGCGGACAGCGCGCCACCTACCTGGAGGACTCCGGCACCGGCACCCCCGAGGTGTGGGCCTCGGTCCCGCTGCGGAACGGCAAGGTGCTGTCCGTGCACACCCAGTTCAAGGACCGCTTCGCCGTCCTCGACGATCTGGACCGGGTGCTGATCCTGGGCTCGGTGTCGGTGGTGCTGGGCGGGATCGCGCTCGGGGTGCTCATCGGCGACCAGCTCTCGCGGCGGCTGCGCAAGGCCGCCACCGCGGCCCGCAAACTGGCCGAGGGCGACTCCGAGGTGCGGGTGCGGGACGCGATCGGCGGCCGGGTGCGCGACGAGACCGACGACCTCGCCCGCGCCGTCGACGGCATGGCCGAGGCGCTGCAGCAGCGGCTCGAGGCGGAGCGCCGGGTCACCGCCGATATCGCCCATGAGCTGCGCACCCCGGTCACCGGTCTGCTCACCGCCGCCGAGCTGCTGCCCCCGGGGCGTCCGACCGAACTGGTCCGGGACCGGGCGCAGGCGATGCGCACCCTGGTCGAGGACGTCCTCGAGGTGGCGCGGCTGGACGGCTTCGCCGAGCGCGCCGAACTCCAGGAGATCGAGCTGGGCGAATTCATCACCCGCCGGGTGCGGGTGGTGGCCCCGGACGCGGTGGTCACGCTGTTGCGCGACGCCCATGTCTCGACCGATCCGCGCAGGCTGGAGCGGATCCTCGGCAATCTCCTCGCCAACGCCGCCCGGCACGGCAGACCGCCCTTCGAGGTGACCGTCGAAGGGCGGGTGCTGCGCGTACGCGACCACGGCCCCGGCTTCCCGGAGGCGCTGCTCAAGGACGGGCCGAGCCGCTTCCGCACCGGCAGCAAGGACCGGGCGGGCAAGGGCCACGGGCTGGGGCTGACCATCGCCGCGGGCCAGGCGCGGGTGCTGGGCGCCCGGCTGACCTTCCGGAACGCGGAGCCGACGGCGGAGGGCAAGGACGGCGCGGTGGCGGTGCTGTGGCTGCCGGAGTCCGCGCCCACCAACACCGGCAGCTTCCCCGTCATCGAGGTCCCGGACTGAGCCGGGCCGCCGCGGCGCCGGACGGGCCGCCCGGGGCTCACTCCGCGGCGCTGCCGTCCCAGGGCACGCCGAGGTCCAGCTGCTCCCGGCGCTGGGTGAAGGAGAACCAGTTGCCGGAGTCGTCGCGGAAGAGCGCCTCGGTGCCGTAGGGGCGCTCCTGCGGCTCCTGGAGGAACTCCACTCCCCTGGCCTTGAGCGCCGCGTAGTCCGCGTGGATGTCGTCGGTGGTGAGCACCCCGGCGCCGAGCACGCCCTTGGCGACCAGCTTCTTCAGGGCCTCGGCCGACTCCGGGTCCAGCCCCGGGGTGCCGGGCACCATCAGGGTCAGCTCCACCTCGGGCTGGTTCTTGGCTCCGACGGTGAGCCAGCGCATGCCGTCGTCCCCGCCGATCCGCATATCGGTGCGGACTTCGAAGCCCAGCTTCTCGGTGTAGAACTCCTTCGCCTGGTCCTGGTCGAGAACCCAGACGGTGACGATCGATATTCCCTTGATCATTGCTGCCTCCGCACGCGACGCCGAATCGATGGACGCTTGCGCGTCATCGCCACGGTAGGCCGCGGGGCGCCGGCCGGGCTTCTCAAGAGTTGCTGTCCTCGGCGCCGCTCCCGGCTTCGCCCTGGGCGTCGCTCTGGGGGCCGCCCTTGAAGCCGCCGCTCCAGAGCATCGCGTAGCACCCCGGGATCAGCGCCGCGCCCCGGCCGACATGCTTCTCCCGGTAGGCGCTGGGGGTCAGCCCGGTCTGCTTCTTGAAGCTCGCCGAGAAGGTGCCCAGGCTGCTGAAGCCGACGAGGGAGCAGATCTCGGTGACGGAGAGATTGGCCGAACGCAGCAGCTCCTCGGCCCGCTCGATCCGGCGGCAGCTCAGGTACTGCCCGGGTGTGGAGCCGTAGACCGCCTTGAAGGCGCGGAGGAAGTGATAGCGGGAGTACCCGGCGTGCGCGGCGACCGCGTCCAGGTCGAGCGGCTCGGCCCAGTCGCGGTCCATCACGTCCTTGGCGAGCCGCAGCCGACGCATATGCGCCAGCCGGGCGTCGCCCGGTGTGGTCGCCATGGTCCGATGCTCGCACGCCCCACCGACACACGCCCCAATGACAGCGGGCTGCCCGGCGCCGTCCCCCGGCCCGGAGTACGGGCACGGGGTGGGCGCCGGGCAGCCCGGCTGGGGAAGTGCGTCCGGCTCAGACGGTCTCGGCCACCGGCGCGGCGTCGGCCGGGGCGGGGCCGTCCGCCGGCTTGGGCTCCGCGCCGCGCAGCGGCAGCTCCTTGATGAACCAGGAGGCCACGAAGGCGCCCACGGCGGCCAGCGAACCCCACAGGAAGACCTGGTGGGTGCCGTCGGAGACGGCGTGGGCATAGGCGTCCCTGACCGCCGGGGGCAGCTTGCCGAGCTGGGACGGCTCCAGCTGGGCGCCGCCGGAGGTGATCGCCTTCCCCTTGTTCCCGGCCCGTTCGACCATGGTGTCGTGGACCTGGTGGGTGAAGAGGGCGCCGAGGATCGCGACACCGAAGGAGCCGCCGAGGGTGCGGAAGAGCGTGGCCGAGGAGGAGCCGACGCCCATGTCCTTCATCTCCACGCTGTTCTGCGCGATCAGCATGGTGAGCTGCATCAGGAAGCCCATGCCCGCGCCGAGCACCGCCATGTGGACACCGGTGGTCAGCCGGCTGGTGCCGGTGTCCATCGTGCCCAGCAGCACCATTCCGGCGGTGAGCAGCACCCCGCCCACGATCGGGAACATCCGGTACTTGCCGGTGTCGGTGGTGATCCGGCCCACGACCAGCGAGACCAGCAGCATGGTCAGCAGCATCGGGAGCAGCAGCAGCCCGGAGTTGGTGGCTGAGGCACCCTGCACGGTCTGCTGGTACAGCGGCAGGAAGGTGAGCGCGCCGAACATCACGAAGCCGACCAGGAAGCCGACGAAGGTGATGACCGAGAAGTTGCGGCTGCGGAAGATGTGCAGCGGAAGCACCGGTTCGGCCGCCCGCCGCTCGACGTACAGGAAGGCGACGAGGGCGGCGACGGCGAGCGCGCCGAGTCCGAGGATCTGGGCCGAGGCCCAGTCGTACTCGGTGCCGCCCCAGGTGGTGATGAGCACCAGCGCGGTGATCCCGACGGTCAGCAGTCCGGCGCCGGTGTAGTCGATCCGCGCCTCGGTCCGCTTCTTCGGCAGGTGCAGCACCGCGGTGACGGCGGTCAGGGCGATCGCGCCGAGCGGCACGTTGATGTAGAAGATCCAGCGCCAGCCGAGGTGGTCGGTGAGGGTACCGCCGGCCAGCGGGCCGCCGATCATGGCGACGCCCATCACGGCGGCCATCATCCCCTGGTACTTGCCGCGCTCCCGCGGCGGCACCAGATCACCGATGATCGCCATCACTCCGACCACCAGACCACCGGCGCCCAGGCCCTGGAGCGCCCGGAAGCCGATCAGCTGCCCCATGGACTGGGCCAGGCCGGAGAGGACCGAACCCACCAGGAAGATCACGATCGAGGTGAGGAAGATGCCCTTGCGGCCGTACATGTCGCCGAGCTTGCCCCAGATGGGGGTCGAGGCGGCGGTCGCGAGCGTATAGGCCGTGACCACCCAGGAGAGGTGGTTGAGCCCGCCGAGGTCTCCCACGATCGTGGGCATCGCGGTGCCGACGATCATGTTGTCGAGCATCGCGAGCAGCATCGTGATCATCAGTGCCAGCATCACCACACCGGTGCTGCGCGGCTTCCGTTCCGCCTTCCCCTGAGGTGGCACCGAGGCGGGCGGCGCTTCACCTTTCGACTCAATCCGGGACATGATCTCCACTCCCCCTGGTTATGACATGAGACCGCAACTCGCCACTTACTTGCCGACCGGCTAGTTGCGTACAGTGGAGACGGTAGGACGTCAACTAGCCGGGCGTCAAGTAAGTAGGAGTGCGGCCCGTCGGGGCCGCACACGGACACAGGAGAGCGACCATGGGCAGCACAGCGCGCGGAGGCGAGCCGAAGGCGCGCCGGGGCGACACCCGCCAGCGCATTCAGGACGTCGCCCTGGAACTCTTCGCCGAGCGCGGTTACGAAAAGACCTCACTGCGGGAGATCGCCGAGCATCTGGAGGTCACCAAGGCCGCGCTCTACTACCACTTCAAGACCAAGGAGGACATCCTCCTCAGCCTCTTCCAGGACCTGGGGCAGCCGCTGGACGAGCTGATCGCCTGGGGCGCGGAGCAGCCCCGCACCCTGGAGACCAAGCAGGAGCTGCTGCGCCGCTACAGCGCCGCCCTGACCAATGCCGCCCCGCTGTTCCGCTTCATGCAGGAGAACCAGGCGACGGTGCGCGAGCTGAGCATCGGCCAGATCTTCAAGGACCGGATGTTCGCCGTGTCCGATCTGATCCGGGAGAGCGACGCACCCCTGTCGGACCAGGTCCGCTGTGTGACGGCGCTCTTCAGCATGCACGCCGCGCTGTTCGCGCTCCACACGATCGAGGGCGACCCCGAGGACAAGCGCAAGGCTGCCCTCGAAGTCGCCCTCGACCTGCTGGCTCAGGCCCACATGGGTCAGTAGCGGATCCCGCGGTCCTTCATGTACCGGCCGGTGTCGTAGGCCGAACCGTAGTCGGGAGTGCTGCGGCCCTCGAAGTGCAGGTGCGGACCGGTGGAGTTGCCGGTGGAGCCGGACAGGGCGATCTCCTCGCCGGTCTTCACGGTCTCGCCGATCCAGGCCCGGATCTCCGACAGGTGCGCGTACTGGGTGTAGCTGCCGTCATCGTGCTTGATCACGATGGCGTTGCCGTAGGCCGGACCGTCGCCACCGCCGTTGGGGCCCGCCTTGACGACCACACCGTCGTGGACGGCGCGCACCGAGGTGCCGGTCGGCACGACGAAGTCCTGGCCGCTGTGCTTGTTCGTCCACAGGTTGCCCGCGCGGCCGAACGGGGCGCCGAGCGTGTACTTGGCGACCGGGGTCACCCACGCGTCCTCGGCGGCCTTGGCAGCCGCGGCCTTTGCCGCGGCGATCTTCGCGGCCTTCGCGGCCGCCGCCTTCTCGGCGATGACGGCCTTCTCCACGGCGGCGGCCTGGGCCTTTACCGAGTTGCCGAGGGAACCGGCGGAGGCGACCGTCAGGGTGTCGGTGCTCTTCGTGGCTTCGGCGGCGAGCGCCACCCCGGCACCGAGCGCGACCGAGGCGCCCACGCCCGCGGCGACGACGGCGACGCGGGCGCGCCGGACGGAGCGGAGGGAAGAGCGGCTGAATATGGCACGCGGCGACATCGAGAAACGACCTCCAGAACGTCAGGGGGTACCGGCTGGGGGCCGGAAGAGACGCTCCTTGTTATCCCGTCACCGCGGTTCCGCCAAGATACGTTTCTACTAAGGAGACCAGTAGTCCTGAAAGGCGCGGGATTCCTTTGTCCGACACCTCCACAGACAGTTAAAGAGGACGCAAAATGCGTGCTGAGCTGGGAGTATGTGGCCATTCTGACCGTGGGTAAAAACTTGGCCTCCGACTATGGAGCCGTGCCTCTAATTCCCGTAGTAGGCCCGTAGCGGGCTGTGCGGCATATCACCGAGGCGTAAGATCGACTCCCGTTCCGGCGGGACTTTCGGCCGTCCGTTTCAGGACCAAGGCCCCGACCCGGAAAGGGCGCCCGGAAATGCGGTGGCCGCCCCGTCGGGCGCACGCGGCCGCTCGCGCCGGCGACCGCACATGACCGGTTCGGCTCACCCGTAATGCCTGGCGTGTTGAGCATTGAGAGCATTGACCCGATTCGCTTCACCCAGAACGAGGAGAGCCGGTCATGTCGAAGCGACTGCATGTGGGCAACCTGAGCTACCAGGTGACGAAGGATGACCTGGCGACCGTGTTCGGGCAGATCGGCGAGGTGCTGGACGCCACCGTCATCACCGACCGGGAGAGCGGCCGTTCCCGCGGGTTCGGGTTCGTGGAGATGGAGGACATGGCCGCCGAAAAGGCGATGGCCCAACTCGACGGGCAGGTGATGAACGGGCGGGCGGTGACGGTGACCGAGGCGCGCGCCGTCCCGCGCGGCGGCCGCTGAGGGTGCCGTTCGCCACGTATCGCCGATTCGACTTGCAAGGGGGGCAGTGTGCCGTGGTGGGATGTCCCGATGCGATCCCCCACACGCATATCTCCACCCCGTCCGCGAAACTCTCACACCGATGTAACCAGCACGGATCCGAACGACACGGCGTACCCCGCCGCGTACGACACCTCGTACGACGGCGTGCACGACCCGCCGCAGACAGGCTCGTACGACCCGGCCCCCGGCACTGCGCACAGCGGCCCCGGCCCCGCCGCGTACTCCAACCCGTATGAGGAACTGGCCGAGTTGGCCGATCCGTACGACCCGGACGACCCGCTCGGTCTCGGGCTCAAGGCGGATGACGAGGACGACCCCGACGGCGAGAGCGCCGACGACGAGCCGTGGTCGCCGCCCAACCACCGCCGCCGCTCCCGGCGCGGGCGCAGCCGCTTCGCGGCCGTGCCGATCGCCGCCAAGCTGGTCATCGGCGCCCTGGTGGCCACCGCGCTGCTGCTGCTGGCCGACCGCTGTGCCGTGATGTACGCGGAGAAGAAGGCCGAGGAACAGCTCCAGAAGAAGATGAGCCTGGCCACCGCACCGAATGTGACGATCCATGGATTCCCGTTCCTCACCCAGGTGTGGGACAAGCGCCTGGACGAGGTCGATGTCACGGTGCCCGATGTGGCGGCCAACCGGGTCTCGCTCGCCGAAGTGAGCGCCAAGGCCAGGGACATCCGGCTCACCGGCGATCTGCCCAGCTCCATCCACGGCGCCGTGGCGGGCCAGATGAAGGGCGATGTGCTGCTGGCGTTCGAGGACCTCAACCGCGAACTGGGCGCGTCCCAGCTGCGGTTCAGGGCGACCGGCCCCGAGTCGGTGCGCGCCGACGGCAAACTGCCGGTCGCCGGGCAGGAGGTGACGATGCACGCCATGGCGCGGATCCGACGCGACGGGGACCGGGGAATCTCCACCAGTGTCAGCGGGATGCGGCTGGACATGCCCGGAGTCGCCACCTACCGGCCCGGCCGTCACGAGGGACTGCGGCTGCACCGCAAGACCGCGGAGCGGATCAGCCGGGACGCCGAGAAGGCCAAAGCGCTGCTGACCGTGGGATCGGTGGCGCGGCAGCTCGGGGTGGAGCCGGAGTCCGCGGGCCGGTCGGTGCCGGGTGGTGACGAGCGGGTGGACCGGATCACCACGTCCCCGAAGTTCGTCCCGGCGCTCATGAAGGTCAACTTCGTCGACCTGGTGGCCGAACACCCCCAGCTGGTCAAGAGGCTGGGGATCAACCCGGCGGTGGCCTCCGCGCTGACCAAGCTGAAGGTGCCGGAGCTGTCGGAGAAGCTGTCGCTCTCGTTCCAGCTGCCGAAGAAGGCCAAGGGCGTCCACATCCAGAACATCCGGGTGCGGCCGGACGGCATCGTGGCCGACCTGGTCGGCACCGAACTGCATCTGGGCAAGACCCGCTGACCGCTCCACGGGAACTGCCGCGAGGTACCGCCATCCGTCCGCGGGCCTCAGTCCCAGCCCACCGGCCCCACCGGCCCCGCCTCCCCGGGCGGGGCCGTGGGCGCGCCCGGGAGCCGGACCCAGGCGACGGTGCCGCCGCCCTCCGCGGGCCGCAGACCCACCTCGCCGCCGGACCGCTGGACGGCGCGGGCCACGATCGACAGCCCCAGCCCGGAGCCGGGGAGGCTGCGGGCGGACGGGGAGCGCCAGAACCGCTCGAAGACATGCGGCAGTTCATCCTTCGCGATACCGGGCCCACGGTCCCGCACCGTCAGCTCTCCCCTTCTGAGCGCGACATCGACCACACCACCCGAAGGGCTGAACTTCACGGCGTTGTCGAGCAGGTTGACCAGCGCCCGTTCCAGGGCCGCCGGTTCCCCGCGGACGTACCAGGGGTCCAGCGCGGCGTCGACGGTCAGTCCCACACCACGCAGCCGCGCCCGCTCCACCGCGGTCATCGCCACCTCGTGCAGGGCGACCACCTGGAGCGGCCCGCTGCCGGGCAGCGCGTCCGGCCGGGCCAGCTCCTGGAGATCGCCGATCAGCGCGGCCAGTTCGGTCACCTGGGCCTTGACGCTGGCCATCAGCGCGTCGCGGTCGGCGGGCGGCAGTGCGCGGCCGGTCTGCTCGCTGCGCACCAGCAGCTCCACATTGGTGCGCAGCGAGGTGAGCGGGGTGCGCAGCTCGTGACCGGCGTCCGCGATCAGCTGCTGCTGACGGTCGCGGGAGGAAGCGAGGGCGGCCGCCATGGAGTTGAAGGACCGGGACAGCCGGGCGATCTCGTCGTCGCCGTGGGCGGGGATCCGTACGGCCAGGTCCTCGGTGCGGGCCACATGCCCGACCGCCTCGGCCAGCCGGTCCACCGGTCTGAGCCCGGTCCGTGCGATCCACAGGCCCGCCACCCCGGCGCCGAGCACCCCGACGCCCGCGACCACCAGCATCACCAGGGCGAGGGTGTTCAGCGGTTCGGTGACCTCGTTCAGGGGGCGGGAGACGGAGACGGCCATCGAGGGGATGCCGTCCTGCGGGGAGGTGACGAAGGTGTACACCCGCATCCGGGTGCCGTCCGCCGCCGTGCTGTCGTGGGTGACGTCGTTCAGCCGCCCCCGGGCCACGGCGATGTCGTCCCCGGTCACCTTGACCGCCCGGGAGCCGCGGGCGACGCACCGGTCGCCGTCGGGCAGCACCAGCTGCACATCGGAGGCGCCGGGCCGGGATCCGGCGCCCGGCTGGGACTGGGGCGAGCAGGTGTTCTGCGCCTCCACCAGATCGCGGACATAGACCCCGGAGACATCGTGGAGCTTGTTGTCCAGTGCGCTCGTCAGCTGCTCCCGGGTGACGAACCAGCAGGCGAACGCGGACACCGCCACCGCGACTGCCACCGCGACCGCGGTCAGCAGCGCCAGCCGGGAGCGCAGCGGCAGCCGCGAGCGCAGCGGACCGCGCCTGGTCACGAGGGATCGCCGTCCGCCGGCCGCAGGACGTAGCCCACTCCGCGGACGGTGTGCACCAGCCGCGGTTCCCCGCCCGCCTCCGTCTTGCGGCGCAGATACATGACGTACACATCGAGCGAGTTGGACGAGGGCTCGAAGTCGAAGCCCCACACCGCCTTGAGGATCTGCTCCCGGGTGAGCACCTGGCGGGGATGGGCGAGGAACATCTCCAGCAGGGTGAACTCGGTCCGGGTCAGCTCCACCCGGCGCGCGCCGCGCTTCACCTCGCGGGTCGCCAGGTCCATCCGCAGATCGCCGAAGGTGAGCACGTCGTCCTCGGCGACCGCCTCGTGCGCGGCGGCGGCGTAGGAGCTGCGGCGCAGCAGGGCGCGGATACGGGCCAGCAGCTCATCGAGTTCGAAGGGTTTGACCAGGTAGTCGTCGGCGCCCGCGTCCAGCCCGGTGACCCGGTCGCCGACGGTGTCCCGGGCAGTGAGCATCAGTACCGGTACGGTCACTCCGGTCGCGCGCAGCCGCCGGGCGGCGGTCAGCCCGTCCATGCGGGGCATCAGCACATCGAGCACGATCAGCTCGGGGCCCCAGCTGCCGGCCTTCTCCAGCGCGTCCAGACCGTCGACGGCGGTCTCGGTCGTATAGCCCTCGAAGACCAGGCTGCGCCGCAGGGCTTCGCGGACGGCCGGCTCGTCGTCGACGATCAGGATGCGGGCGGACTGCTCGCCGTGGTCGGCGGGGGTCATGGGCCGGTTTCCTCACAGATGACGGTGGGGCGGTGGTCTCCGCGCCGGTGGATGGCGGGGCGCCGCGCCGGACGGTGGCGGGCGCCGCTGCCAGCCTCGCACGCCGCGGAGGCGATGGGTCAGGAGCGGGTGCCGCCGTCGCGCAGGGTGTCCAGATCGGCCTTGAGGGTGTTGACCGGGATGGAGAAGCCGAGGCCGACGCTGCCCTGGCTGCCGGAGCCGCCGGAGCCGCCGGAAGCCGTGGAGTACATGGCCGAGTTGATGCCGATGACCTGGCCCTTCATATTGATCAGGGCACCGCCGGAGTTGCCGGGGTTGAGCGAGGCATCGGTCTGGATGGCCTTGTAGGACGTGGTGGAGGGTCCGACGTCGCCGTTGTACTGGCCGCCGCCGAACTCGAAGGGCCACCGCCCGCCGTCCCGCCCCTGCCCCTGGTCCTCGCCCGTGGAGACGGTGACCTTGCGGTCGAGCGCGGAGACGATCCCGCTGGTGACGGTGCCGGTCAGCCCCTCGGGGGAGCCGATGGCCACCACCTGGTCGCCCACCTGGACCCGGCTGGAGTCGCCGAGGGTCGCGGGCTTGAGTCCGCTCGCGCCCTTCACCTTGATCAGCGCGAGGTCCTTGCCGCTGTCGGTGCCGACGACCGACGCGCTCCGGGTGCTGCCGTCGTGGAAGGACACCTTGATCGAGGCGGCGCCGGAGATCACATGGTTGTTGGTGATGATCTCGCCGTCGCGGGTGAGGACCACTCCGGAGCCGGTGGCCTTGCCGTTCGCCGAGGAGGCGCTGATCTCGACGATGCTCGGGCTCACCGCCGTCGCCACCGCCGCGACCCCGCTGTCGCTGCGGGAGTCGGCGTTGACGACCGGGGTGGAGATTTCGGTACCGGGCTTGTCCATGGCCCGTACGGCCAGGGCCGACGCCCCGCCGCCGACCAGCGCGGAGACCGCCGCCACCGCCGCGATCAGCGCCATGGAGCGCGGCGCGCGCCGCCTGCCGCGGCGGCCGCCGGGCCGCGGCCCGTCCGCGAAGGCGGCGGTGTCCGCACCGCCGCCCGCACCACCCGACCCGCCCGGCCACACGGTGGCCCCGGAGGGGGTGATGACCGGCTGCTGGGGCTGGTACGGAGGCGGCGCCGGCGCCGGGTGGCCGGGCGTACCGCCGTAGGAGAAGGGCTGAGGCTCGTCATCGCGGCTGTGCCGCGTGCTGTCCGTCATGGTTCGACGGTGTCGCGGCAGTATGAGAGCAGCGTGAGGAACTACTGAGAAGCCCGGCAGAAACCGGTATGTCCGGGATAAGGAAGACCCTCTCACCCGGATCCGCGGGCTCCGGGCCGGACGGCGCTCAGCCTCAGCCGCAGCCGCAGGAGCGCCGGACCACCAGCGCCGACGGGAACTGCTTGACCCGCTCGCGGCGCGAGCCGTTCCGTACGCCGTCGTCCAGCACCAGGTCCACCGCGGCCCGCGCCATCGCCGGGCGGTCGGAGCCGACCGTGGTCAGCGGCGGATCGGTGAGCCCGGCTTCCTTCACATCGTCGAAGCCCGCGACCGCCAGCTGTCCGGGGACGTCGATGCGCAGTTCACGCGCCGCCCGCAGGACACCGAACGCCTGGTCGTCGGTGGCGCAGAAGATGGCCGGGGGCCGGTCGGGACCGGCGAGCAGCCCGAGGGCGACCTGATAGGCGTCGTAGCGGTTGTACGGGGCCTGGAAGAGCCGTCCTTCGGTGGACCGCCCGGCCTCCTTCATGGCCCGGCGCCAGCCCTCGACGTGGTCGGTCACCGGGTCGCCGACGGTGGGGGTTATCTCGGTGCCGCCGAGGCAGGCCACGTACTCATGGCCGTGTTCCAGCAGATGACGTACGGCCAGTTGGGCACCGCCGACGTCGTCCAGCACCACGGCCACGTCGTCGATCGCCTCGGGGCGCTCGTGGAGCAGCACCACCCGGGCGTCCCACGCCTCGATCTCGGCGGCGGCGTTCTCGCTGGGGCCCTGGCTGATGAGGATCAGCCCGGACACCCGCATCCCCAGGAAGGCGCGCAGATAGTGCACTTCGCGGTCGTCGAGGTAGTCGGAGTTGCCGACGAGCACCATCTTTCCGCGCTCGGCGGCCGCCTGCTCGACGGCGTGCGCCATCTCCGCGAAGAACGGCTGCCGGGCGTCCGGGACGATCAGCCCTATCAGGTCGGTCCGCCGGCTCGCCATCGCCTGCGCGACGCGGTCCGGCCGGTAGCCGAGCTCCTTGATCGCGGCAAGCACCCGCTCGCGCGTGGCCGGGGCGACCGGCCTTGGTCCGTTATTGATGACGTAGCTGACGACCGCGGTCGAGGTCCCCGCCAGTCTTGCCACATCATCCCGCGTCACCTTGGCCACGCGCGGCAGTCTACGCGGGTCCAGCTAGTGCCGCGTCAGTCAAGGTTTGCCCGGCGGCGAGGCGTCCTGGCGCGTGCGATCGCAAGGCGGCCGGAAGCCCTCGCAGGGGGCCTGCCCGGGCTTTCGGCCAGCGCGGCGAGAGGGGGCACCTCCCAGCGGTAGCTGGGGGGAGCGTGCCAGGGCGGCGAGCGGGGCGAACCTCGGCTGACGCGGCACTAGGTATTGGCGGCTCCTGCGGTACCCGCTTTCGGCGCGGACCGCGCGGTGTCCTCGGCGGCTCCGGCGGTGCGGTCCGGACCGTCGCCGCGGGCGGCGTCCCGGGCCGACGCCTTGGCTCTCGCCTCCTCGGCGGCGCGCTCGACCTTCTCGGGCACGACGAACCGATAGCCCACGTTCCGTACGGTCCCGATCAGGGACTCGTGCTCCGGGCCCAGCTTGGCGCGCAGCCGCCGGACGTGGACGTCGACCGTGCGGGTGCCGCCGAAGTAGTCGTAGCCCCAGACCTCCTGGAGCAGCTGCGCGCGGGTGAAGACCCGGCCGGGGTGCTGGGCGAGGTACTTCAGCAGCTCGAACTCCTTGAATGTGAGATCGAGCACACGGCCCTTGAGCTTGGCGCTGTAGGTGGCCTCGTCGACCGAGAGATCGCCGTTGCGGATCTCCATCGGGCTGTCGTCGGTGGTGATCTGCTGGCGGCCCATGGCCAGCCGCAGCCGGGCCTCCACCTCGGCCGGACCCGCGGTGTCCAGCAGTACGTCGTCGATGCCCCAGTCGGCGGTGACGGCGGCGAGGCCGCCCTCGGTCACCACCAGGACCAGCGGGCAGCCGGGACCGGTGGACCGCAGCAGCTGGCACAGGCTGCGCACCTGCGGCAGATCGCGGCGGCCGTCGATCAGGATGACGTCGGCGCCCGGGGTGTCCACCAGGGCCGGGCCCTCCGCCGGGGCGACCCGCACGCTGTGCAGCAGCAGGCCGAGGGCGGGGAGCACCTCCGTCGAGGGCTGGAGTGCGTTGGTCAGCAGCAGGAGGGAACTCATCGTCCACCACCCGCCTCGGTCGTGGTTCTGACATTGAGCACGCTTCGCTCGCCCATTACCTCGGTTCCTCCTCGGTCCCTTGCGAGAGGGGGCACCTCCCAGGCAGCGCCTGGGGGAGTCTGCGGCTACTTCTTCGGCTACTTCGTCGTACGGTCTGCTCCGCGCCCTTGGAGCGTGTGCCCGCTCATACGCGCACCGTGCCCCTGAAAGCACAAAAGGACCCGGGGGCAACGCTGCCCGGATCCTCTTCACAGCAGAATAACCCACATGACACCCAGTGGAGAGGCTCAATCTGCTCGACGTTCCGTGCCGTCGGTCACTGCGCGCGATCACAGGGCCACTCTGCTGACGGCGGACGGGGTCCCGATCGAGGCCCGCTACGAGCCGTCCCCGGCGCCTGCCGCCGCACCCCCCGCGCCATCAGCCGCCCTCGCGCTGGTGGTCGCGCACGGTTTCACCGGCGCTCTTAAGCGCCCGGCGCTGCGGCGGGTGGCTCAGGCATTTGCCCAGCACACGGCCGTGATCACGTTCTCGTTCCGGGGCCATGGCCGGTCCGGCGGCCGGTCCACAGTGGGCGACCGGGAGGTGCTGGACCTCGCCGCCGCGGTGCGCTGGGCCCGGCGGCTCGGCCATCGGCGGGTCGCCACTGTCGGTTTCTCGATGGGCGGCTCGGTGGTACTCCGGCATGCCGCGCTGTACGGACCGGGTGGCGAAAATCAGCCGCCCGACGGAATCGGTAGCGGGGAGCGTGAGGGGCGCACGGGGGCGCGCGCCGATGCGGTGATCTCTGTGAGTGCTCCCGCGCGCTGGTACTACCGAGGGACCGCGCCGATGCGACGGGTGCACTGGGCGATCACCCGCCCGGCCGGACGGCTGGTCTCCCGGTACGGGCTGCGCACCCGGATCGACGGCAGCGGCTGGGACCCCGAACCGCTGCCGCCGGTGGCCGCGGCAGCGCTGATCGCGCCGACCCCGCTGCTGATCGTGCACGGCGACCGGGATCCGTACTTCCCGCTGGACCATCCGCGGATGCTGGCGGCTGCGGCCGATCCGTCGTCCACACAGCTGTGGATCGAGCCGGGGTTCGGCCACGCGGAGACGGCGGCACCGGACGGTCTGCTGGAGCGGGTGGCGGGCTGGGCGCTGGCCCACGCCTGAGGACCGCGCCGGAGGGGCCCGGGCCCCTTACTCCGCCTCGACCGCCGCCTCCGCGAACTGCGCCCTGTACAGCCGGGCGTACGCACCCCGCGCCGCCAGCAGCGTGTCATGGGTGCCCTGCTCCACGATGTGCCCGTCCTCCATCACCAGGATGACGTCGGCGTCGCGGATGGTGGACAGCCGGTGCGCGATCACAAAGCTGGTCCGGCCGGTCCGCAGGGAGGCCATCGCCTTCTGGATCAGCACCTCGGTGCGGGTGTCCACCGAACTGGTCGCCTCGTCCAGCACCAGGATCGACGGCTCCGAGAGGAACGCGCGGGCGATCGTGATCAGCTGCTTCTCACCGGCGCTGACGTTGGAGCCCTCCTCGTCTATCACGGTGTCGTAGCCGTCCGGCAGGGTCCGGACGAAGCGGTCCACATAGGTGGCCTTCGCCGCCTCCACGATCCGCTCGAAACTCGCGCCCTGCGCGCCGTACGCGATGTTCTCCGCGATGGTGCCGCCGAACAGCCAGGTGTCCTGGAGCACCATGCCGATGTGGGAGCGCAGGTCCTCGCGCGACATCGTGGCGATGTCCATCCCGTCCAGGGTGATCCGCCCGTCGCTGACCTCGTAGAACCGCATCAGCAGATTGACCAGGGTGGTCTTTCCGGCGCCGGTCGGTCCGACGATGGCCACGGTCTGGCCGGGCCGCACCGACAGCGACAGCCCGTCGATCAGCGGCTTGTCCGGCTGGTAGCGGAAGGAGACCTCCTCGAACTCGACCTGTCCGCGCAGCGAATCGCGCACCGAATCGCCCACGGTCTCCGGCCGCGGCGCCCGCTCCGGGTCCGGGCTCTGCTCGTCGGCGTCCAGCAACTCGAAGACGCGCTCGGCCGACGCCACCCCGGACTGCACCAGGTTCGCCATCGAAGCCACCTGGGTCAGCGGCTGGCTGAACTGCCGGGAGTACTGCACAAACGCCTGGACGTCACCGATCGACAGCGCGCCACTGGCCACCCGGAGCCCGCCGACCACCGCCACCAGCACATAGTTGATGTTGCCGATGAACATCATCGCGGGCTGGATGAGCCCGGAGATGAACTGGGCCCTGAAGCCCGCCTCGTACAGCTTCTCGTTCTGCTCGCGGAACAGCTCCGCGGACTCCTTCTCCCGCCCGAAGACCTTCACCAGCGAGTGGCCGGTGTACATCTCCTCGATATGGGCGTTGAGCCTGCCCGTGGTCTTCCACTGGCTGACGAACTGCGGCTGGGCCCGCTTGCCGACCTTGGTGGCGACCAGCACCGACACCGGGACGGTCACCAGCGCCACCAGCGCCAGCAGCGGCGAGATCCAGAACATCATCGCCAGCACACCGACGATCGTCAGCAGCGAGGTCATGATCTGGCTGAGGGTCTGCTGAAGCGTCTGCTGGACGTTGTCGATGTCGTTGGTGGCGCGGGAGAGCACCTCACCGCGCGGCTGCCGGTCGAAGTACGACAACGGCAGCCGGGCCAGCTTGTGTTCGACGTCCTCGCGCAGCCGGAAGACCACACGCTGGACCACCACCATGGCCACCCGCGCCTGGATCAGGCCGAGCAGCGAGGCGAACACATAGATCGCCAGCACCCACAGCAGCACATCGCCGACCGCGCCGAAGTCGATGCCCTGGCCGGGGTGGACGTCCATGGACGCGACCATGTCGGCCACCGTGTCCTGGCCGTCCCGGCGCAGCCGCTCGACGGCCTGCTCCTTGGTGACGCCGTCGGGCAGCCGGCGCCCGATGATGCCCGCGAAGATCAGGTCGGTCGCCCGGCCGAGGATCAGCGGGCCCAGCACCGACAGCGCGACGCTGACCGCGCACAGGGCGAGCACGGCCAGCACGATGCCGCGCTCGGGGCGCAGCCTGCCCAGCAGCCGGCGGCCGGAGCCGCGGAAGTCCATGGACCGCTCGGTGGGCTGGCCGCCCATGAAGCGGGCGGGGCCGGCGGCGGGTGCCGGGCCCCTGCGAGGCGCCGGGGTACTCATGGGCGGCCCTTCGGGAACGCGTACGGGAACGACGGACGGCGGAAGCGGCGGCGGTGGCGCGACGGGCCGCTCATGCGGCTTCCTGCTCGGTGAGCTGGGAGAGCACGATCTCGCGGTAGGTCTGGTTGCCGGCCATCAGTTCGGTGTGGGTGCCGGTGCCCACGACGCGCCCGGCGTCGAGGACCACGATCTGGTCGGCGCCGCGGATGGTGGACACCCGCTGGGCGACGATGACGACGGTCGCGTCCTGCGTCTCGCCCGCGAGCGCCGCCCGCAGCCGGGCGTCGGTGGCGTAGTCGAGCGCCGAGAAGGAGTCGTCGAAGAGGTAGACCGAGGGCTTGCGGACCAGGGCGCGGGCGATGGCCAGCCGCTGCCGCTGGCCGCCGGAGACATTGGAGCCGCCCTGGGCGACGGCGGCGTCGAGCCCGCCCTCCATGGCCTCCACGAAGTCCCGGGCCTGGGCGGTCTCCAGGGCCCGCCACAGCTCCTCGTCGGTGGCGTCCGGCTTTCCGTAGCGCAGATTGGAGGCGACGGTGCCGGAGAAGAGGTACGGCTTCTGCGGGACGAGCCCGATGGCCCGCGACATCACCTCGGTGTCGAGGTCGCGTACGTCCACGCCGTCGATGTGGACGCTGCCGTCGGTCGCGTCGAACAGCCGGGGCACCAGACCGAGGAGGGTGGACTTGCCGCTGCCGGTCGAGCCGATCACGGCGGTGGTCCGGCCGGGCCGGGCGATCAGCGAGATCTCGCGGAGCACGGGCTCCTCGGCGCCGGGGTAGCGGAACTCCACGCCCCGCAGCTCCAGGAGACCGCGCCCGCCGCCGGAAGGCGCGGGCACGACGGGCACCAGCGGGGGAGCCACGCTGGTCCGGGTGTCCAGCACCTCCTGGACGCGCTCGGCGCACACCTCGGCGCGCGGCACCATCATGAACATGAAGGTGGCCATCATGACCGCCATCAGAATCTGCATCAGGTAACTGAGGAAGGCGGTCAGCGCGCCGATCTGCATTCCGCCGCTGTCGATGCGGTGTCCGCCGAACCAGACCACGGCCACGCTGGAGAGGTTCACCACCAGCATCACCGCGGGGAACATCAGCGCCATCAGCCGCCCGGCGCGCAGCGAGACGTCCATCAGGTCGCTGTTGGCCCCGGTGAAGCGGTCGCGCTCATGGGTGTCACGGACGAAGGCCCGGATCACCCGGATCCCGGTGATCTGCTCGCGCAGCACCCGGTTGACGGTGTCGATGCGCTCCTGGACGCCGCGGAACAGCGGGCGCATCCTGCGGACGATCAGGGTGACGATGACCCCGAGCACCGGGACGATCAGCAGCAGCAGTGCGGAGAGCGGAACGTCCTGGTTGAGCGCCATGATCACGCCGCCGATGCACATGATCGGCGCCGAGACCATCAGGGTGAAGGCCATCAGGCACAGCATCTGCACCTGCTGGACGTCATTGGTGGTCCGGGTGATCAGCGAGGGCGCCCCGAAGTGCCCCATCTCACGGGCGGAGAAGGACTGCACCCGGTCGAAGACCGCGGCCCGTACATCGCGGCCGAGCGCCATGGCGGTGCGGGCGCTGAAGTAGACGGCGCCGATGGAGCACACGATCTGCACCACCGTCACCGCGATCATGAAACCGCCGATGCGCAGGATGTAGCCGGTGTCCCCCTTCACCACCCCGCCGTCGATGATGTCGGCGTTGAGGGTGGGCAGATAGAGCGTTGCCAGCGTCTGCACCAGCTGCAACAGCACGATCAGCGCGATCGTTCGGGTGTGGGGTCGGAGATATCCCCGCATAAGTCGGACCAGCACACCAGAACATTAAGCGAGGGCACCGACACCGGGCCTCTTATTTCTCGGGGCCGCCGTTGGTCCCGGACCGGTGCCCGCACCCGTCATCATGGAGGCGGCAGAAGACGGGAAGGGATCGCGATGGCGATGAAGAACGCGCCCACCGGCACCATCCGGTACTGGGCCGCGGCCCGCGCGGCGGCCGGTACGTCGGAGGAACCGTACAGCGCGGTGACGCTGGCCGAGGCGCTCGACGCGGCCCGGCGGCGGCACATCGCGCGCCCGGAGTTCGCCCGGGTGCTGATGCGCTGTGCGTTCCTGGTCGACGGCACGCCCGTCGGTACCCGCGACCACAAGACGATCCAACTGGCCGAGGGCGGCACGGTCGAGGTGCTCCCGCCGTTCGCAGGAGGGTGACCCCGAGGTCATGAGCAACCAGCCGCACAACCCGCAGAACCCGTACGAGCCCTATGGTCCGTACGGGTCCCCGGAGACGCCGTACGGGGGACAGCAGCCGCCCGCCGATCCGTACGGCGGCTACGGACAGGGCGGGTACGACCAGAACGGGTACGACCAGAACGGGTACGACCAGAACGGGCAGCCGCGACAGGGGTACGGCGGACAGCACGACCAGAGCCGGCACCCCGACATCCAGGCCCACGCCCAGCACGCCCAGCACCCGGGCTATGCCCAGCAGCAGGCGTACGGCCGACCGGGGCAGCACCCGCAGGCGTACCCGGACCCCTACACCGCCCCGCAGCACCCGCAGCACCCGCACCACCACCAGCAGGGGCACCCGCAGGGTTATCCGCAGCAGTCGTACACCCCCGGCTGGGACCAGCAGCAACACCAGCAGCGGCACCCGCACCACCACCCTCAGCCCGCCGCCGCGTTCGCGGCGCACGGCCCCCAGGGTCCCGCGCCCGCCACCGCGGCCCCCGCGGCCACGGCGGACCCGACCGGTCCGGAGCGTCCGGCCGCCGGGGCACCCGCCGCGTCCGAGGAGGAGTCCCGGCCGCTCACCGCCGCCGAGAAGGCCCGTGCCGAGGGCCGCCCCCAGATCCTCCACCCGGGCCTCGTCCCGGCCGCCCTCACCACCGCCATCGCCGCGCTGCTCGCGGGGGCCGCGCCGCTGGGCCGCCCGGCGGTCGCCGTCGTGGTGGTGCTGCTCCAGGCGGTCACGGCGGCCGGCTGGTTCCGGCTGAACGGCATGTGGCCCGCGCGGCAGGGCATCGCGCTCGCCTTCGCGGGCGGGCTGGCAGCCACCGCCGGGCTGCTCGCCACCGAGCGGGTGCACGCCCCGACGGTGATCATCGGCACGCTCGGGGTCTGGCTGCTGCTGGTGCTCGTCCTCCAGCTGCGCAGCCACGGCGCGCCGGACGAGCGGCTGTACGGCCTGACCGCCACCGTGGCCTCCACCGCCCTCGCCGTGATCGCGGCCGGGTACCTGGCCACGGCCGCCGTGGCGACCGACGCCGTGGTGGTGGGCGCGGCCGGAGTGGCGGTGGCCGTGCTGGTGCGCGCGGTGCCGCTGCCGATCGCCGTGTCCGTGGTCGTGGCGTTGCTCGCCGCAGCGGGCGCGGGCGCCGGGGCCGGACAGCTCACCGGCACCGGCGGCACGGACGCCGCGGTGCTGGGTCTGGCGGCCGGGGTGTGCGCGCTGGTCGGCCACCGGGTGGCCGCTTACGACTACCCCTCCCGCTTTGTGCACCTGACCGCCGGGGTGGCGCTGCCGCTCGCGGCCGCCGCCCCCGTCGTCTATGTGATCGGCCGCGCACTGGTCTGACGTTCCGGACCCCCGGCGCATCGCTCCGGATAGGCTCTCAGGCGAGCGTCTGAGCGAGAGCCAGGGGGACCCACAGCACATGCGCGCACTACGCATCACACTGATCGTCGTCGTGATACTCGGCGGCCTCTTCGTCGCCGCGGACCGGATCGCGGTCAGCATCGCCGAGTCCAAGGCCGCGGACAAGATCAAGAGCTCTCAGGGGCTGACCGGCACACCCGATGTCTCGATCAAGGGCTTTCCGTTCCTCACCCAGGTCGTGGGCAAGGAGCTGGACGAGGTCGACATCAGCATGGAGGGGCTGACGACGGACGCGGGCAACGGGCGCAGCGTCCGGGTCTCCGAACTCGACGCCCAGTTGCACACGGTGGGCATCTCGGGCGACTTCTCGTCGGCCACCGCGGACCGCGCCACCGGCTCGGCCCACATCAGCTACGCGGACCTCTCGCGCGCCGCGGGCCCGGGGATCACGGTCGCCTACGACCCGTCGGGCAGGAACCGGGTCAAGATCACCGGCAGTCTGCTGGGCTTCACCCTCACCGCGCGCTCCACCATCACCGTGGTGAACGGGGACACCATCAAGCTGCACGCCGAGTCCATCCCCGGCGGCTCCGTCCCGCGCTGGGAGGAGAAGGTCCGTGAGCGCACCGACATGGAGCGCAAGGTCGAGGGGCTGCCGACCGGGATGCGGCTGGACACGGTGAAGACCGACAAGGACGGCATGGACGTCTCGGTCGCGGGGAACAACGTCGAACTGACGGGCTGAGCCGCACCTCCGGCCGCCCGGACACCCGTCCGCGGACCCCGGGTCCCATGCAGTGAGACGATCACGTCCGCGACAACGCACACCCATGGCCGCCGCGGGGCTCCGCGGCGGCCCCTCCGGGGCACTCTCCGCATCGCATCCCACATGGTGGACAATCACGTCTCATCATCCGACACGCCGGTGACACGCCCACCCGTCCGTCCCTACGATCGGACGCATGAAGCGACAGGCGGATCTCACGAAGCGGCGGGCAGTCGACCTGTGCCGCGTCGCCGCCATGCTCTGTCACGCCGTCTGAGACGAGGACGCGTGGCCGCCGACGAGATGCCCCCGGCCCGCCCTCCTCGGCCCGTCAGCCGGATCTTCCCGCACTCCGCTCGTACGCTCGCAACCGAGCCCGCCTCGCGCCGTCCGAGCGTACGACTACCGCCGCAACTGCCCCGGAGGAGAGACACATGAGCCGCAGTGACGTCCTGGTGGACGCCGACTGGGTACAGGCCCGCATCGATGACCCCAAGACGGTCATCGTCGAGGTCGACGAGGACACCTCGGCCTACGACAAGAACCACATCAAGAACGCCATCCGGATCGACTGGAAGCAGGACCTCCAGGACCCGGTGCGCCGTGACTTCGTCGACCAGGCCGGGTTCGAGGAGCTGCTGTCCAAGAAGGGCATCGCCAACGACGACACGGTCGTCCTCTACGGCGGCAACAACAACTGGTTCGCGTCCTACGCCTACTGGTACTTCAAGCTCTACGGCCACCAGGACGTGAAGCTGCTCGACGGCGGCCGCAAGAAGTGGGAGCTGGACTCCCGCGACCTGGTCGCCGAGGTCCCGACCCGCGCGGCCACCCAGTACAAGGCCAAGCCGCAGGACGCCTCGATCCGCGCGTTCCGCGACGACGTCGTCAAGGCCATCGGCTCGCTGAACCTGGTGGACGTCCGCTCCCCCGACGAGTTCTCGGGCAAGCTGCTCGCCCCGGCCCACCTGCCGCAGGAGCAGTCGCAGCGCCCGGGCCACGTCCCCACCGCGCGGAACATCCCGTGGTCCAAGTCGGCCAACGACGACGGCACGTTCAAGTCCGACGCGGAGCTCAAGGAGCTCTACGAGGGCGAGGGCGTCGACCTGGCCAAGGACACCATCGCGTACTGCCGCATCGGTGAGCGTTCCGCTCACACCTGGTTCGTCCTGCACGAGCTGCTCGGCCAGAGCAACGTCAAGAACTACGACGGCTCCTGGACCGAGTACGGCTCCCTCGTCGGCGTACCGATCGAGCTCGGCGCCAACAGCTGATCCCCTCCCCTCCCCGACGTAAGGACAGACATCCATGTGTGGAGCCCAGGCCGGCGGTCCCGACGCCTCGACGATCAAGCCCGGTGAGACCACGATCCAGGGGTCGGTGACCCGCGACGGCGAGCCGGTGACCGGTTACGTCCGCCTCCTGGACAGCACCGGCGAGTTCACCGCCGAGGTCCCCACCTCCGCGACCGGACAGTTCCGCTTCTACGCCGCCGAGGGCACCTGGACGCTGCGCGCCCTGGTCCCCGGCGGCACCGCGGACCGCACGGTCGTCGCCCAGAAGGGCGGTCTGGCGGAGGTCGCCATCACCGTCTGACGCCACACCGCGCGTCGTACGCACGGCGGGAGGGCCGTACCCCGGGGTTGGACACCTCGGCGGGGTACGGCCCTCCCGTCCGTCCATGGGCGTCCCGTCATACTCCCGCGGATGCGGCGCACGAGCTGTCCGAGCCGCGCCCCCGGACGTATCCTGAGGATATGTACGCGCGACGCCGCCACGCATATTTCTTCCTGATGGGCGCGTGTCTGACGCTCTTCATCTCGGCGTGGGCATTCGTGCGTCTGTGGTCGGTCCCGGCGGCCGTCGTGATGTGCATCGTCGCCATGGTGATCCCCCCGTTCGCCGCCATCGTCGCCAACCGGCGCGGCCCGGACGACCGCTGGTGGGACGAGTCGGGGGACGAGGAGTCCGACCGGTGGTGGCGGGAGCTGGACGAGCACAACCACCGCCACTGACCCGGCCCGTCGCCTGTCCGCCCTGTCCGAGCAACGGACCCGCCTCGCCCCCGTCTCAGTAGACGAGCGCCTGCACGCCGTCCGGCATGATCTCGCTCACGAAGACCTGGGAGCCAGCGATCCGCGCCCCCTCGATCAGGTCCTTCTCCTCGATGTCCCGGCGGGCCGCGCACTGGGTGCACACCGTGATCGTGCCGCCCGCGAGGATCCCCTCGATCAGCTCCGGCAGCGGTGCCGCGTGCGGCAGCTCGAACTCCGCCGCCCGCCCCGGGAGCGCGAACCACGTGGACTCACCGGTCAGCCACAGCGAGACCGGCACCCCGCTCGCCACGGCCACCGCCGCCACCGTGAACGCCTGAGAGCACCGCTCGGGCGCGTCCGCGCCCGCCGTCACCTTGATCACCAGCTTCTTCGACATGCGGCAAGCCTAGGCTCGGGGGCTCACGACGCCCCCGCCGGACCGCCGACTAGACTCGGCACCGGTCCGTCATCCGTTCCACCGTCGTTCCGCGGCCCGCGGAGCCCGGGGGACACACTCCGTTCGAGGAGCGCGCTCGTGCTTGAGGCAGTCTTCACCACGCTGATGATCCTGGTCGCCGTCGCCACCCTTGGCTTCTGCGCACTGACCTGGAAGAAGCTGTTCCAGGGCCAGCGCTGACCCGCGCTCCCGCACCGCCGCCGCCCGACCGCCACGACAGATCGCCTGAGCCCATGATCGAGATTCCCTCCGACCTCCACCCGGCCCTGGTGCCGCTCGCCTTCCTCCTGGGCAACTGGGAAGGGGCCGGTGTCTCGGACTTCCCCGGGGCCGAGAAGTGCAACTTCGGCCAGGAGGCGACCTTCACCCACGACGGGCGCGACTTCATCGAGTACGTCTCGCACACCTGGGTGCTGGACGGCGAGGGCAAGAAGGTCCGCCCGCTGGAGTCCGAGTCCGGCTACTGGCGGATCGACAAGGACCGCAAGGTCGAGGTGGTGATGAGCCGCGACCAGGGCGTCGTGGAGGTCTGGTACGGCGAGCTGGCCGAGGGCAAGCCGCAGATCGACCTGGCCACCGACGCCGTGGCGCGCACCGCCGCCGCCGGGCCCTACTCGGGCGGCAAGCGGCTCTACGGCTACGTCAACAGCGATCTGATGTGGGTCGGCGAGAAGGCCACCCCCGAGGTGGAGCTGCGACCGTACATGTCGGCGCATCTGAAGAAGGTCGTCGACCCGCGCGAATGGGCCAAGGATCTCAAGGACCTGCCGGACGACGGGATCGCCTTCTTCCGCTGAGGCTCCACGGGCCCCCACCTACACTGGCTTCGTGGCGACCACCGACTGGAAGACCGATCTGCGGGAGCGCGGCTACCGGCTCACCCCGCAGCGTCAGCTTGTCCTGGAAGCAGTCGACCGTCTGGAGCACGCCACTCCGGACGAGATCCTCACCGAGGTGCGCCGCACCGCCAGCGGGGTCAACATCTCCACGGTCTACCGCACCCTGGAGCTGCTGGAGGAGCTGGGCCTGGTCAGCCATGCCCATCTGGGCCACGGCGCCCCCACGTACCACCTCGCCGACCGGCACCACCACATCCACATGGTGTGCCGGGACTGCACGGATGTGATCGAGGCCGATGTGTCGGTGGCCCAGGCGTTCACCCGTCGGCTGCGGGCCGAGTTCGGTTTCGACACCGATATGAAGCACTTCGCGATCTTCGGCCGGTGCGCCGACTGCACCGCCAAGCAGGGTGCCGGGAGGAACGCCGAGCAGGGCTCCGACGACTCCGCCAAGGGCCGAGCGGCCAAGTCGTAGGCTGAGCCCATGAAGAGCCCTTTGCTGTCGCTGCCCGGCGCCGTCCCCGGCGAGGGCCCCGACGAAGGCGTCGCCGCCCACTACGGCGACCTGTTCCGCGAGCAGCGCGCGCTCGCCGACGGATCCGGCTTCGTGGATCTCTCGCACCGCGGAGTGGTCACCGTCACCGGAGCCGACCGGCTGAGCTGGCTGCATCTGCTGCTCACCCAGCACGTCCAGGAGCTTCCCGCCGGACAGGCCACCGAGGCCCTGATCCTCTCCGCCCACGGCCATATCGAACACGCGCTCTACATCGTCGACGACGGTGAGACCACCTGGGCCCATGTGGAGCCCGGGAGCCAAGGCGATCTGATCGCGTACCTGGAGAGCATGAAGTTCTTCTACCGGGTCGAGATCGCCGACCGCACCGAGGAGTACGCGGTGGTCCACCTCCCGGCCGGGAGCATCACCGAGGTCCCCGAGGACACCGTGGTACGGGAGACCGCGCACGGCCGCGACCTGTTCCTGCCGCGCGAGCGGCTGGAGTCCTTCGCCCGCACCGACGGTCCGCCGATCGGGGTGCTGGCGTACGAGGCGCTGCGGATCGAGGCGCACCGGCCGCGGCTCGGGCTGGAGACCGACCACCGCACCATCCCGCACGAGCTGGGCTGGATCGGCAGCGCGGTCCATCTCCAGAAGGGCTGCTACCGGGGCCAGGAGACGGTGGCCCGGGTGCAGAACCTGGGCAAGCCGCCGCGCCGGCTGGTCTTCCTCCACCTCGACGGCAGCGAGGTGAAGCTGCCCGGCCACGGTGCGCCCATGCGTCTGGCCGCGGACGGCGAGGAGGGCCGTCAGCTGGGCTTCGTCACCTCATCCGCCCGCCACCACGAACTGGGACCGATCGCGCTGGCGCTGGTGAAGCGGAACGTTCCGGTGGACGCGGAGCTGCTGGCGGACACCACGGCCGCGGCGCAGGAAGTGGTGGTCGAGCCGTAGCGCTCCGCGCGGGGTGCCGAGCGCACCGCGGGTGCCCCGCGATGCCGTCCCTGCGTCCGCGAGCGCGCGTCATGGCTGATCCCGCAGTTCCCCGCGCCGCGCCCCTCCGGGGCGATCAGAGCACGTCGCTGGCGGTGTCCGCGAGACGGCTGCGGGCGGCCCGCGCGGCCGGCAGGGCCGCGGCGGCCACCGCCCCGGCCACCGCGGCGGTGCCGATCAGCACCAGCACCCCGAGCGGCGGGGCCTCCGCGATCCCCGCGCCCATCCCACTGCTGCGGCCCTGGAGATCGATCATCCAGCCGGAGGCGAACGTCCCGATCACCGTGCCGGCCAGGGCCGCGGCCAGCGCGGTGAACCCGGTCCCGGCCACGATCACCGCGGCGATCTGGCGCGGGGTCAGCCCGATCGCCTTGAGCGCGAGCAGATCGCGGCGCCGGTCACGTACCGCCGCACCGATCGTCGTCGACAGCTCGGCCAGACCGATCAGCCCGAGCACGGCGATCAGTCCGAGGGTCACCCCGCGGACGGCGGAGAGCCGGTCGGCCGGATTGGCGATCTCCCGCACCTCCAAGCGGTCGTGCGAGGCGTCCGCCAGGGACGCGCTGACCGCCTCAGGGCGGGCGCCGGGGCGCAGGGCCAGGTGGTAGAAGTCCGGCTCCAGCTTCGGGTCGCGTTCGCGGAGGGTGTCGATCGAGGTGGAGATCACCCGGCCGCCCTGCTCCGTCTCTATGCTGCGCCCGACGATGTGGAGCACCTGCGGGCTTCCGCCCACCGTCATCCGGACCCAGTCGCCGACCTTCACATCGAGCAGGTCCAGCAGGCCCTGTCCGGCCACCGCCTCGTCGTCGCCGTGGGCGGGACGCCCTTCGGCGACGGAGAACGGATAGGGGTGCTTGGCGGTGCCCAGGCCCTGGAGGGTGATCGTCCCGGTCTGCCCGGGGACCAGCGCCTCGGTCTCGGTGCCCGGGTAGACGGCGGTGACCTCGCGGTCCTTGGTGAGCAGGGTGTGGATCCGGGCGTCGGAGAGCCCCTCGGCGCGGGCGGCGAGCGGGGCGGCGAGACCGATCTTCTCCGGGTGGCTCTCGAACCGGTCCAGGGTGGTCCAGGTGCCGACCGCGACCGTGATCAGCAGCAGCGGCAGGGCGAGCCGCCCGATGGCCGCGAGCGAGCGCGCCGGCCGGTGGAAGGCGCCGCGCCAGCCGAGCACCAGCGCGGGCGGCAGCCGCATCCCGAGCGCCCGCCGGGTGGTGCCGGACATCCGGCGGCCGGGGTCGGTGGCGGCGCGGGCGACCGGCACCGGAGGCACCCGGCCCGCCCGCCAGGCGGCCAGGCAGGTGGCCGCGGCGATGAAGACGACGGCGCCGCCCACGACGGCGAACGGGGCCCAGTGGTGCTCCGGAAGCGCCTGCCACAACGCCACCGCCTCCCCGATCCGGCCGGGCAGATGCGGGCCCAGCACCTCGGCGAGGGCCGCGCCGCAGACCACCCCCAGCAGCGAAAGACCCAGATGCTGGACCAGGAACATGCGGACGACCTGGCCGGGGGCGAAGCCGATCGCCTTGAGTACCGAGATGTCCCGCAGATGGCCACGGACCCGGGTGGTGATCGCACCGCCCACCGCCAGCGCCGCGGCCAGCAGCGCGCCGAGCCCGAACAGGCCGAGCAGCTGGCCCAGCAGCCGGTCGTCGCCCACCGCCTCGGCCCGCGCCCGCTGCCACAGCGAGACTCCGGTGACCTGGTCGGCGCCGAGTTTGTTGACCACCCGCTGTACCGCGAAGTCGGTGTCCGTCGGGTCCTGCAACCGCAGTCCGATGGCCTGGCCGAGGTGGTCCGGACGCGTTTCGACCGAGCCGAGCGCGGAGGGCAGCACCCAGCCCACGCCCGGGGTCTCGCCCGGGTCGAAGCGCGATTCGGCGGTCTCCGCGACGCCCGCGACCCGCAGCGTACGGGCCTTCTCCCCGGGGGCGCGAACGGTGAGCGCGTCGCCCGGTTCGGCCCACAGGGCGCGGGCGACCGAGCTCTCCAGCACGATGCCGTCGCGTGTGTCCGCGGAGAGCCAGTGGCCGCCGGTGATCAGCGGACGCGCGGTCTCCGGCTCCTCGGGCCCGGTGGCACGGAGCTCCAGGGAGGCGCGGGCGCCGCCGTGCTCGAGGGTGGCGCGGGCGGTGCGGAAGGGCCCGGAGGCGGCCTCGACCCCGTCCAGCCTGGCCAGCGATCCGGCGTCGGCGGCGGCCCGGGTGTGGATCCACACATGGGCGCCGGAGGACTGGGTGAACACCCGCTGCCAGGGGTTGGCCGCGTAGGCGAAGAACGCGCTCGCCAACAGCAGCGAGACGATGATCCCGGCGGTGGCGAGCACGGTGAACAGGGCCGCGCCGCGGTGTGCCCGCAGATCGGCGTGTGCCCAGCGCAGGGTGGCCCGCACCCCGGTCAGCCCTTCAGCTCGAGGACGTCGGCCACTCCGCCGCCGCGGCGTCCGCCGCCGCCCTGGAGCGCCACGTCGTCGACGACCTGGCCGTCGAAGAAGCTGATCACGCGGTCCGCCGCGCTGGCCATCCGGGCGTCATGGGTGATCAGCACGATCGTCTGGCCGCGCTGGTGGAAGCGGGACAGCAGTCGCAGCACCTCCCGGGTGCCCTTGCTGTCCAGGCTGCCCGCGGGCTCGTCGGCCAGCAGCACGCTCGGGGTGTTGACCAGCGCCCGGGCCAGGGCGACCCGCTGCTGCTCACCGCCGGACAGCTCGGCGGGCATGCTCCGCTCCTTGCCCGCCAGGCCCAGCTCGGCGAGCAGCTCCTCCCGGCTCGCCCTGGCCTGCCGCGGGGTGGACCCGGCCAGCAGCGCGGGCAGCTCCACGTTGTCGGCGACGGTGAGGTTGGAGACCAGGTTGAAGAACTGGAAGACGATGCCGATCTTCTTGCGGCGCAGCACGGCCCAGCGGGCCTCGCTGTAGGAGTCGACCTGCTTCCCGTCCAGCCACAGCGAGCCGCTGTCGGGGCGGTCGAGGCCGCCGAGCAGGTGGAGCAGGGTGGACTTGCCCGCTCCGGAGGGTCCGGTGACCGCGACGAATTCACCGCGCTCGACATGGAGGTCGACCCCGCGGACCGCCTCGACCGGGGCCGCGCCCTCCGTCCGGTAGGTCTTGACCAGGCCCTCGGCCCGCACGATCGAGTCCGCGGACGGCCCGGCGGCGCGAGGGGACGCCTCGCGGCTCGACTGCTCGCGGCTCATCTCTGCTCCTCCTCCAGCTCCTCCTGGCAGCGCTCCAGCCAGTCGAGGTCCGCCTGGAGGTGCAGCATGGCCCCTTCTATGAGCAGCTGGGGAATCCGGTTGTCCCGTTCCTCGGCCGCGGCCAGCTTGGACAGGTCGCGCATGGCATTCAGGTAGTGCCGGCGCTGCTTGTTGATCAGGCCGATCTGGTCGACATCCCCGGTCTGGGGGGCGAGGGCGAGCTTCATGAAGAACTCGTCCCGTACCCGCGGCTCATCCGTCGGCTCCTCGAACCATAGGGCCAACGCTTCGCGTCCGGCGTCGGTGAGCCGGTAGATGCGCTTGTTGGGCCGGGTCGACTGGGCAACATCCTCGCCCTCGATCAGACCGGACTTCTGGAGCCGGTTGAGAGTGACGTAGATTTGTCCGATGTTGGGCTGAGGGTACGCCGACCCCAGGAGCTTCTCAAGGTCCTGCTTCAGCTCGTAGCCGTGGGCGGAGCCGCGCGCGAGTAGCGCCAGCAGCGGGAGCCGCACCCCTGCCCTCCTCCGCCGAGCCGTACCTGTCCGTTAGGGACCATTTCCGACTGTGTGCCGGATCGCCCTCGTATCTTCCTGCAACGTCTAGTATCCCGCATGCCTAACAGGTATACAGGTGGCCGGATGCCGGTAGCCGGATCCGACCGGCTATGCGCGCGCAAGGAGGGACCGATGCGGTGGACACACGCCGCCGGGCGGGCCCTCCTCGTCACCGCCCTGCTGCTGGCGGGCCAGGCGGGCGCGCAGGGCCCGGACGGGGATCCGGCGGTCGCCGACGGGGGCGGCCGCGGTCCGATCACCCTGGTCACCGGAGGTGACCTCACCAGCTATCTGCGCGGGGTGCTGGACGGCTGGAACCGCACGCACCCCGCGGAGAAGGCCACGCTCATCGAGCTGCCGGACGCCGCCGACGAGGTGCGTGCGCAGATGGTCACCGGGCTGCGCTCCGGGAGCGACCGTTTCGATGTACTCAACATCGACGTGGCCTGGACCTCGGAGTTCGCCGCGGCGGGCTGGATCTCCCCGCTGAACGCCGACCGCTTTCCGCTGGACCGCTTCCTGCCGCCGGTGGTGAACACCGCCACCTTCGGCGGGCGGCTGCGCGCGGTGCCCTACGTGACCAACGCGGGGCTGCTCTACTACCGCAAGGACATCCTCGCCCAGGAGCACGAGAAACCGCCCCGCACCTGGGCGGAGCTGAAGCGGCTGGCCAAGACGGCCGCCCCCGCCCACGGCCTGGACGGCTACGCGGGGCAGTTCCTGCCGTACGAGGGGCTGACCACCAATGTCACCGAAGCCGTGCAGTCCGCGGGCGGGACGATCCTCGGCGACGAGGGCGCCAAGGTCACCGTGGACTCCGCGGCCACCCGCCGGGCTCTGGACTTCCTGACCGGCGGGGTGCGGGACGGCTGGATACCCATGGAGGCCCTCCGCTACAAGGAGGAGGAGTCGCGGCGGGCGTTCCAGAACGGCCGGCTGCTGTTCCTGCGCAACTGGCCCTATGTGTACTCCCTGGCCAACGCCTCGTCCTCACCCGTCGCCGGGAAGGTCGGCGCGGTTCCGCTGCCGGGTCCGGACGGCCCCGGCTCCAGCGTTCTGGGCGGCTCCAACCTCGCCGTCAACGCGCATTCCCGGCACCAGAAGTCGGCCACCGATCTGATCGCCTATCTGACCAGCGAGGCGGTCCAGCGCCGGGTCCTCACCGAGGGGGCGCTGCCACCGGTGTGGGCCGATCTGTACACCGATCCCGCACTGGTGCGGAAGTACCCGTATCTGCCGACGCTCCGCAAGAGCGTGCTCACGGCCAAGCCGCGCCCCAAGAGCCCCCGGTACGACCAGGTGAGCCTGACCGTGCAGGCCGTGGTGCACGACGCCCTGGCGCAGCGGCAGTCCACCGAGCAGACGGTCGCCCGGCTCCGGCGCGAGCTCGGTGACGTCATCCGGCACGGCTGACCCTTCGGCGACCTCCGCCGCCGCTCTCCCCTCGTCCGGAGACCCCTCCCTACTTACGTGTTAGGTATTGGAGGGCACTGGATAAAACAACGCAAAACCGGACAGCTCTTCGTTACTTCTGGGATTTTCGTTGACACCCGTTCGCAACGCTTACTTAACATGCATGCATAACAGCCGACGATGGCGTGCGGCGCACGCCCGCTGAGAACGGGTAAACGGCACGATGCTCACAGCCACGGCCGCGAACGGCCCCTCGCCCTCCCCTGCGGACCTCGCGCAGCGGCGCTGGTGGCGCGACGCGGTGATCTACCAGGTGTACATCCGCAGCTTTCTGGACAGCACCGGCGACGGAATAGGCGATCTGGCCGGGGTCCGCGCCGGACTGCCGTACCTCAAGAAGCTGGGCGTGGACGGGATCTGGCTGAGCCCCTTCTACCCCTCGCCGCAGCACGACCACGGCTATGACGTCGCCGACTACCGCGGGGTGGACCCGGTCTACGGCGATCTCGCCGAGTTCGACGCCGTGGTGGCCGACGCCCACCGGCTGGGCATGAAGGTCCTGGTCGACATCGTCCCCAACCACTGCTCCAGCGAGCACCCCTGGTTCCGGGCCGCGCTGGCGGGCGCCCCCGGCGGCCCGGAGCGGGAGTACTTCCACTTCGCCGACGGCCGCGGGGAGAACGGCGAACTGCCGCCCAACAACTGGCGCGCCATGTTCGGCGGCCCCGCCTGGTCCCGGGTCCGGGAGGCCGACGGCAGCGAGGGCCAGTGGTACCTGCACCTGTTCACCCCCGAGCAGCCCGACCTCAACTGGCGCAACCCGGCCGTCGGCGAGGACTTCCTCGATGTGCTCCGGTTCTGGCTGGAACGCGGTGTCGACGGCTTCCGCATCGATGTGGCCGCGGGCCTCTTCCGCCACCCCGAACTCCCCGACTCCCCCGACCCGGAGGCCGATGAGCGCACCCGCGACTCGGTCAACCCGCTGGCCTGGAACCAGCCCGAGGTGCACCAGGTGTGGCGCGACTGGCGCGCGGTGTGCGACGAGTACGCGGAAGCCGACGGCCACGACCGGCTGCTGGTCGGCGAGGTGTCGGTGCCCACCGCCCGGGAGCACGCCGCCTACGTCCGCCCCGACGAGCTGCACCAGGCGTTCTTCTTCCACCTGCTCAGCGCCCGCTGGGACGTGGACGCCTTCCGGAACACCATCACCGAGGCACTGCGCGACATCGCCGGGACCGGCTCCACCGTCACCTGGGTGCTCAACAACCACGACCAGGTCAGGACCGTGACCCGGTACGCCTCCGGCCCGGCCGGGGAAGGCGACACCACCACCGACCACGGCCCGGCGCGCGCCCGCGCCGCCGCCCTGCTGATGCTGGCGCTGCCCGGCGCCGCCTATGTCTACCAGGGCGAGGAGCTGGGTCTGCCCGAGGTGCTGGACCTGCCCGACGAGGTGCTCACCGACCCGATCTTCCGCAGAACCGGCAGCCGCCGGCACATCCGCGACGGCTGCCGGGTGCCGCTGCCGTGGTCCGGGCTGGCGTCCCCGTTCGGCTTCACCCCGGCCGAGGGCGGTGCGCGGCCGTGGCTGCCGCAGCCCGAGTGGTTCGCCGAGCACGCCACCGACCGGGCGCTGGCCGACACCCGTTCGTTCTGGCACCTCTACCGCGACGGGCTCCACCTGCGCCGCAGCCTCCCCCAGCTCGGCGAGGGCACCCTGCGCTGGCTGGAGTCCCCGCCCCAGGTACTCGCCTTCGTCCGGGGCGACGGCCTGGTGTGCGCGGTCAACTTCGGCACCGAACCGGCCCCGGCGCCGGTCTCCGGAACCCCCCTGCTGGCCAGCGGCGACTGCCCGGCCGGCATCCTCCCCGGCTCCACCGCCGCCTGGTGGATCAGCGACCTCGACCCCCGATAGACCCCGCGAAAGGACCTCCACGATGAGACGCATAGTGACCGCGACCGCGACCGTCCTCGGTCTCGCGCTGACCGCGACCGCCTGTGGCGGCGGCGACGGCGATTCCTCCAAGGGCGAGCAGAAGCTCAAGGGCCAGACCGTGAACGTGGCGGGGGTCTGGACCGGTGTGGAGATGAAGAACTTCAAGAAGGTGCTCGACGCCTTCTCGGAGAAGACCGGCGCCAAGACCAACTTCATCCCCACCGGCGACAATGTCTCCACCGTCATCGGCAGCAAGATCGAGGGCGGCAAGGCCCCCGACGTGGTGATGGTGCCGCAGGTCGGCGTGCTCAAGCAGTTCGCCAAGAAGGGCTGGCTCACCCCGCTGTCGAAGAAGGTCGACGCCAAGGCCGGGGCCACCTTCGCCACCGTGTGGAAGAAGTACGGCACCGTCGACGGCACCTACTACGGCCTGTACTTCAAGGCGTCCCACAAGTCCACGGTCTGGTACGCCCCGCAGGCGCTGGAGCAGGCCGGGGTGCAGCCGCCGAAGAGCTACAAGGAGATGCTCAAGACCGCCAAGACCGTCTCCGACTCCGGAACGCCCGCCTTCTCCGTCGGCGGCGAGGACGGCTGGACCCTCACCGACTGGTTCGAGAACATCTACCTCTCGCAGGCCGGTCCCCAGATGTACGACAAGCTGGCCTCGCACAGCATCCCCTGGACCGACCCCACTGTGGTCAAGGCGCTGACCACCCTGGGCAAGCTGTTCGGCGACAAGAACCTGGTGGCCGGGGGCAGTGCGGAGGCGCTGCGCACCGACTTCCCCGAGTCGGTGGAGAACGTCTTCGGCGGTGAGCCCAAGGCGGGCATGGTCTACGAGGGCGACTTCGTGGGCGGTCTGATCTCCGGCCAGTTCAAGAAGAAGGTCGGCGAGGACGCCCGGTTCTTCCCCTTCCCCGCGGTGGACGGCAAGAAGGCCCCGGTGGTCAGCGGCGGCGACGCGGCGGTGGTGCTCAAGGCGGGCAAGAACAAGAAGGCCGCCATGGCGTTCCTGGAGTACCTGGCGAGCCCGGAGGCCGCCGCGGTGTGGGCCGAGGCGGGCGGTTTCGTCTCCCCCAACACCAACCTCAAGCCCACCGCCTACAAGGACGAGACCACCCGCGCGATCGCCGAGTCGCTGGTCGATGCCGGGAACAACGTCCGGTTCGACATGTCGGACCAGGCCCCGGCCGCGTTCGGCGGGACCGTGGGCACCGGTGAGTGGAAGATCCTCCAGGACTTCCTGAAGGACCCGTCGGACCCGAAGGCCACCGCGAGCAAGCTCGAGGCCGCCGCGGCCAAGGCGTACAAGGACTGAGTGCCCGTCATGTCTGCCACTGTCCGCAAGGTGCCGCCCGCGACCGCGGGCGGCCCCCCGTCCGGGCCCACCCCCCGCAGCCGCGCGGCCCGCCGCCGGAAGGTCATTTCGCTGGCCTTCCTGCTGCCCGCGCTGCTGCTGCTGGGCTCCCTGGTCGCCTACCCCATCGTCTTCTCGGTCGGGCGCAGCTTCTTCGACGCCTCGGGCGACACCTTCGTCGGCGCCGACAACTACACCGAGATGTTCCAGGACCCGGCGACGATGAAGGCGATCCGCAACAGCGCGATCTGGGTCATCGTGGCTCCGGTCCTGCTCACCGGGCTGGGTCTGATCCTCGCGGTGCTCACCGAGAAGATCCGCTGGGCGACCGCTTTTAAGCTGCTGATGTTCATGCCGATGGCGATCTCCTTCCTCGCCGCGGGCATCATCTTCCGCGTCGCCTACGAGGCGGATCCCGACCGGGGTGTGCTCAACGCGGTGACCGTCGGGGTCCACGACGCCTTCTCCGGGGACATCGCGGGATACCCCACGGCCCACCCCCAGAACCCGCGGACGATCCCGGCCCAGAAGGACGGCTCGTTCCGGACGGCGAAGACCGCCTCCCCCGGTGACACGGTCAACCTCGGTCTGGTCGGCGTTCCGCCCAAGGACGTGCCCAAGAGCGCCAAGCCCGCACGCGAGGCGTCCTCGGCCACCGCCGCCAAGGACGAGCTGCGCGGCGTGGTCTACATCGACTTCACCCTCGGCGGCGGCGGCAAGCCGGGCCGGGTGGACCCCACCGAGCGAGGACTGCCGCAGCTCGCGGTGGAGGCGGTGAAGGACGGCAAGGTCGTCGCCACCGCCACCACCGGGACCGACGGCACCTACCGCTTCGAGGACCTGGCGCCCGGGGACTACCGGCTGCAACTGCCCCAGAAGGACTTCGCCGAGGCGTACCAGGGCATCTCCTGGCTCGGCCCGTCGCTGATCACCCCGGCGATCATCGGCGCCTATCTGTGGATCTGGACCGGCTTCTCCATGGTGCTCATCGGCGCGGGGCTGGCCTCGCTGCCGCGTGACGCCCTGGAGGCGGCCCGGATGGACGGCGCGAACGAGTGGCAGATCTTCCGGAAGATCACCGTCCCGCTGCTCAGCCCGGTGCTGGGCGTGGTCTTCGTGACCACGGTGATCAATGTGATGAAGGTCTTCGACCTCGTCTACATCATCGCGCCGGGGCCGGTGCAACAGGACGCGAGCGTACTGGCCACCCGGATGTGGCTGGTCTCCTTCGGCGGCGGCAACAACCAGGGGCTCGGCAGCGCGCTCGGCGTTCTGCTGCTGCTGCTGGTGGTCCCCGCCATGGCCCTCAACATCCGTCGCTTCCGCAGGAGCCAGTCATGACCCTCCACGACACCGCCGGACGGGAACCCGGCGCGCCCGTGGCCGCACCCGCCGTGACCCCGGCGAAGACCACCGCACCGGGCAGGTCCCGGCAGGGGCCGGCCGCCTGGCTGTCCAAGAAGCTCAGCAACGGTCTCATCCAGGCGTTCCTGCTGCTGATGGGGCTGATCTGGCTCACCCCGGCGGCCGGGCTCTTCCTGTCGTCGCTGCGTTCGGAGGAGGACAACGCCACCTCCGGCTGGTGGAAGGCGTTCACCAGCCCCGGTTCGCTCTCCTTCGACAACTACTCGGCGCTGCTGAAGGATTCGGGCATCGTCCAGGCGTTCTGGAACACCGTGTCGATCTCCGTACCGGCCACCGCGCTGGTCGTGGTGATCGCCGCGCTGGCCGGATACGCCTTCGCCTGGCTGGAGTTCCCCGGCCGGGACTGGATCTTCCTGGTGGTCGTGGCGATGCTGGTGGTGCCGGTGCAGATCGGGCTGCTGCCGGTGTCCAAGCTGTTCGGCTCGCTTGGTTTGTTCGGCACGATCCCCGGTGTGGTGCTCTTCCACGTCGCCTACGGACTGCCGTTCGCCATCTTCCTGCTCCGCAACTACTTCGCGGAGATCCCCCGGGAGATGCTGGAGGCGGCCCGGATGGACGGCGGCAGCGAGTGGCGCATCTTCACCCGGCTGGTGCTGCCGCTGGGCCGCCCGGCCATCGCCAGCCTGACCATCTTCCAGTTCCTGTGGGTCTGGAACGACATGCTGGTCGCGCTGATCTTCGCCGACAACGAGTCGCAGCCGCTGACCGTGGCGTTGCAGACCCAGATGCGGCAGTTCGGCAGCAACATCGGGGTGCTGGCGCCGGGGGCGTTCCTGTCCCTGATCGTGCCGCTGGTGGTGTTCTTCGCCTTCCAGAAGCACTTCGTCCAGGGAGTCATGGCGGGGTCGGTGAAGTAACTCAGACCTCGACGATCACCGTGAACGGGCCGTCGTTCGTGAGCGTGACCTTCATGTCCGCTCCGAACCGGCCCGTCTCCACGTGGGCGCCCAGCTCCCGCAGCCGCGCCACCACCTCGTCCACCAGCGGTTCGGCGACCTCGCCCGGGGCCGCCGCGTTCCAGGTCGGACGGCGGCCCTTCCGCGCGTCCCCGTAGAGCGTGAACTGGCTGATCACCAGCAGCGGGGCGGCCAGGTCCGAACAGGACTTCTCGCCCTCCAGGATCCGCACCGACCACAGCTTGCGGGCCAGCTGGGCGGCCTTCTCGGGGGTGTCGGCATGGGTCACCCCGACCAGGACGCAGAGCCCCGGGCCGACGATCTCACCGACCGGCTCGCCGTCCACGACGACGCTCGCCCCGTTCACTCTCTGTACCACAGCACGCATACGGACCATCATGCCGTGCGTCCATCCGGGGCCGATCGGGTGGAGAGCCGCTGCACAGGGTGCACATGCGGTGGCACGATGCGTGCAGGCGGTGCAGGTGGGCAGGAACTGCTGGAATGACGCACCGCTGGAGGGGACGGACACAAATGATCACACCGGGCACCGAGCAGCACACGGCCGCCGACGGCCTGCTGCCGCCACGGCCGCCGAGCCAGCGCGGCGGCCGCCTGGCCGACTCCGTGGCGCTGACCACGACCGCCGCCGATTCGGGGGCCGCCGGCCCCGCCGGGGAGAGCCTGGCGGGACTGCGACTGCCGGAGCTGCGGACGCTGCGCCGCACCGCGCAGCGCGAAGAGGCGGATCTGAGCTATGTGCGCAGACTGTTGCAGGGGCGGATCGACATCCTCCGCGCCGAGCTGGCACGCCGTCGCGATCCGGCGCCCCCGGTGGTGCCGGACGCCCCGCCCGCGGCACTGGTGGACCTGCTGCCGGAGATCCTCGCGGACGTCCCGTCGCGGCACCGCTCCTCCGCCCGCCATGTGACGCTCGGGACCCCGCACAGCGCGGAGTACGAGCGGCTGGCCGAGGAGATGCTCGCCGAGGTCGGTCTGTCCGACCCGGGAGCCCGTACCGACGAGGAACTGCACGGCGCGATGGGCCGCCTGATCGGGTACGAACAGCAGGTCTCCCGGCGGCGGCAGGAGCTGCAACGCACCGCCGACGGGTGCAGCGCGGAGATCGCCCGCAGATACCGCGAGGGAGAGGCGCAGGTGGACGACCTGCTCGGATAGCAACGGCGGTGCCGGGCGGCAGCGGCCGCGGGAAATCCGGATGCGTCCGGTGACGGCACGCACTTAGCGTGGGCCCATGGCCCTCGAGATCCGCACTCCGCTCCCCGAGTCCGATCTGACGTCCTGGAGCCGCGGACTCAGTACCGGCTTCCTGCGACCGCCGGAGGTGTCGAAGGAGGAGGTGGAGCTGCGCCGGGCCCAGGTGGACCTGGACCGGGTGCAGGGGGTGTACGACGGGGACCGCTGTGTCGCCACCTTCCGTAGCTTCGCACAGCGGCTGACGGCGGTCGGCGGGGCCGAGGTACCGGCCGACGCGATCAGCAATGTCACGGTCTCGCCCACCCATCGCCGGCGTGGTCTGCTCAGCCGGATGATGGACCACGACCTGCGGACGGCCAAGGAGCGGGGCGAGGCGGTGGCCAGCCTGATCGCCGCCGAGTACCCGATCTACGGGCGGTACGGCTTCGGCCCGGCCACCTGGGTCACCGAATGGCGGGTGGATGTGGCGCGGGCCGGTCTGGACCCGCGGTACTCCGGGCCCGCGGACGGCAGCCGGGTCGACTTCGCCGACGGCGACGAGGTGCGGAAGCTCGGCCCCGCGCTGCACGAGCGGCTGCGCACCGGGACGCACGGTGTGATCGACCGGTCCGAGCTCTGGTGGCGGGTCAGCACCGGCCTCCAGCCCTCCCCGGGCCATACCTGGAAGGAACCGTTCTACGCCGTCCACCGCTCCCCCGACGGCACGGTGGACGGGCTGCTCGTCTACACCGCCGATGACCGGTGGGAGGCCAAGCGGGCCCAGAACACCGCGACCGTGCGCGACCTGATCGCGGTCACCCCGGCCGCCGAACGCGCGCTGTGGCACTTCCTCTTGTCCGTCGACTGGGTCACCTACGTCAACACCGGGCTGCGCGCGCCGGACGATCTGCTGCCGCTGCTGCTCGGGGATCCGCGCGCGGCGCAGGTCAGCACGTACGCCGACTTCCTGTGGCTGCGCCCGCTGGACATACCCCGGCTGCTGACCGCCCGTACCTACCCGGCCGAGGGCTCGCTCGTGCTCGAACTGCACGACCGGGCGGGGCTCGCGGGCGGACGCTTCTCGCTGGAGGCGGGCCCCGACGGCGCCGACTGTGCCCCGACCACCCGCACGGCCGATCTGACCATGGACATCGCCGAGTTGGGCACGCTGTGGCTGGGCGACGAGTCGGCGGTGCGGCTCGCGGCGCTGGGGCGGGTGGCGGAGGAGCGGGAGGGCGCGGCGGTGCTGGCGGACCGGCTGTTGCGGGCGGCCCGCCGCCCCTGGTGCCCGGACATCTTCTGAGCGCTCAGCAGCACGTGAGGAACCGGTGCGGTCCCGCGCCCTTTTCGCCCAGCTGATCGTAGGGGTTCGCCAGCGCGCACTTGTCGATCGACAGACAGCCGCAGCCGATGCAGTCGGTCAGGTGGTCGCGGAGGTTCTCCAACTGCTCGATGCGCTCGGAGAGGTCCGCGCGCCAGCACTCCGAGATCCGGGCCCAGTCCTCCTTGCTGAGCACATGGTCCTCCGGGAAGAGCGCGAGCACCTCCCGGATCCGGGCCAGTGGAATGCCGACCCGCTGCGAGGAGCGGACGAAGGCGACGCGGCGCAGGGTGTCACGGGTGTAGCGGCGCTGGTTGCCGCTGGTACGGCGGCTGTGGATCAGCCCTTCGCGCTCATAGAAGCGCAGCGCCGAGGCGGGCACCCCGCTGCGCCGGGAGAGATCGCCGACCGTGAGCTCATGGGTCTTCCAGGTCAGTTGCGTCATGCTACCGAGGGTAGCTTGACTTCAACCAATGTTTAAGTCCGAGGCTCTTCCCATGACCTCTCAGACCGCGGTTTCCACCGCTTCCACCAGCGCTGTCACCACTCCTCCGCTCCGGCTCGCCGTCGTGGTGGGCAGCACCCGCGAGGGCCGCTTCGGGCCGACGGTCGCGCGGTGGTTCACCGAGCGCGCCGCGCTCCGCGACGACATGGACGTCGAGGTGATCGACCTGGCCGACACCCCGCTGCCCGTTCAGCTCACCCACCGGCCCGGCTCGGAGGAGAGCAAGGCCCTGGAGGCCGTGAGCCCCCGGCTGGACGCGGCCGACGCCTACGCCGTGATCACCCCGGAGTACAACCACAGCTACCCGGCAGCCCTGAAGAACGCGATCGACTGGCACTACAGCCAGTGGCGGGCCAAGCCGGTCGGCTTTGTCTCCTACGGCGGGATCTCCGGCGGACTGCGCGCCGTCGAGCATCTGCGGCCGGTGTTCGCCGAGGTCCACGCGGTCACGGTGCGCGACTCGGTCAGCTTCCACAACGCATGGGATCTGTTCGGTCCGGACGGCCGGCTGACGGCCCCGGAGGCCCCGGACGCCGCCGCCACCACCATGCTCGATCAGCTCGTCTGGTGGGGCCGGGCCCTGCGCTCCGCCCGCGAAGCCGACCCGTACGGGGGCTGACTCCGCGGTCTGCCCGGCCGGTGGCGCGCGTTGGACGCCCCACCGGCCGCGGCCTCAGACCGTACGGCGGCGGAAGAGCACCCCGGACAGGGCGATCGCCACCACCAGGATGGAGCCGCACCAGACCAGGGCCTGCCAGCCGCTGTCACCGACCGGCCGGTCCAGCAGCAGCGCCCGCAGGGTCTCGATCAGCGGGGTGACCGGCTGGTGTCCGGCGAAGCCGTGCAGCCAGCCGGGCATGGTGTCGATCGGCACGAACGCGCTGCTGGGATACGGCAGGAACATCATCAGGAAGGTGAATCCGCCCGCCGCCTCCGGCGACCTGGCGATCAGGCCGAAGCAGGCCGACAGCCAGGAGATCGCGAGGATGAACAGCAGCAGGACCCCCGCCACCGCCAGCCACTCCAGCGGGCCCGCGTCCGGCCGGAAGCCGATGAGGAAGGCGACCCCGAAGACGATGGCGGTCGCGACGGCGTTGCGCAGCACGCTCGCTGCCACATGGCCCGCCACGATCGCGGTGCCCCCGATGTCCAGCGAGCGGAAGCGGTCGATGATGCCGCCCGTCATGTCGTGGGTGACGGTGACCGCGGTGTTGGCCGAGCCGAAGCCCGCGCACAGCAGCATCACCCCGGGGACGACGTAGGTGACGTACTCCGTACCGGTGTTGATGGCCCCGCCGAAGAAGTAGACGAAGACCAGCATCAGCATCACGGGCAGCAGCATCGCGGTGAGTACGGCGTCGAGATTGCGCCTGCTCAGCCGGACGGCCCGGCCGGTGAGAACGATCGCGTCAGACACGGGTGGACTCCTTGTCGGTGCGGGAGGCGGTGGCGGCGCTCGTGGTGGCGGTGGTGGTGTGCCCGGTCAGGGCCAGGAAGACGTCGTCGAGCGTCGCGCCGTGCACGGTGAAGCGGTCCACCGCCCGGCGCCCGGGGTCGATCTCGTCGAGCAGTCCGCGGATGTGCGCGGCACTGCCGTCGGTGGCGACGCCGAGGGTCAGCCGGTCGAAGTCGCTCCACACCAGCCGGGCGCCCAGGAGGCGCGCGGTCTCCTCGAACGCGTCGGCACCGCCCAGCACCAGGTCCAGCCGCTGCCCGGCGACCCGGTCCTTGAGTGCGGCGGAGGTGCCCTCGGCCACCACCCGGCCGCCGTCCACGACGGCGATCCGGTCGGCGAGCTGATCGGCCTCCTCCAGGTACTGGGTGGTGAGGAAGACCGTCACCCCGTCCCCCACCAGCCCCTTGACCACCTCCCACATGGCCTGGCGGCTGCGCGGGTCCAGCCCGGTCGTCGGCTCGTCCAGGAAGATCACCTCGGGGCGGCCGACCAGACCGGCGGCGAGGTCGAGGCGGCGGCGCATCCCGCCGGAGTAGGTGCCGGCAGTGCGGCGTCCGGCGTCGGCGAGGTCGAACCGCTCCAGCAGCTCCTGGGCGCGGCGGCGGGCCTCGGCCCGGCCGAGCCGGGTCAGCCGCCCCATCATGCGCAGGTTCTCCTCGCCGGTCTGGTTCTCGTCGACCGCCGCGTACTGGCCGGTGAGGCTGATGGCGCGGCGCACCCGGCGGCGTTCGGCGACCACGTCGAAGCCCGCGACCCGGGCGCGCCCGGCGTCGGGGGCACTGAGGGTGGCCAGAATGCGCACGGTGGTGGTCTTGCCCGCCCCGTTGGGGCCGAGCAGGGCGAAAACGCTACCGCGCGCGACGCTCAGATCGACGCCCCTGAGGACGTGCACCGCTCCGTAGGACTTCTCGAGGCCCCGCGCCTCGATGGCCGGTTCGCTGGTCATGAATCCCCCGCTCCCTCTTCTGCGTATGCCATATACACTACTGCGTAGGGTATACACAGTCCTTAGGATGGCAGTCAACCCGGCGGATACAGCGGATGAGACAGAGGGAGGCCCCAAGGCCATGGCCACGGAGCGGAACGGCGGCGGCACCGGCCTGCCGACCAGCATCGAGGCCGCCTGGGGGCTGCGCGAGCGCCCCGCCAAGGGGCCACGCCCCGGGCTGACCCTGACCCGGATCGTCGACGCCGCCGTGAAGCTGGCCGCGTCGGACGGGCTCGGCGCGGTCTCCATGAGCCGGGTCGCGGCCGACCTCGGCGTCTCCACCATGTCGCTGTACCGCTATGTCTCGGCCAAGGACGAACTGCTGCTGCTGATGGAGGACGCGGCCTACGGCTCCCCGCCGCCCGGCCCCGGCCCGGACGAACACTGGCGGACCGGACTCACCGGCTGGGCCTGGGCGCTGCGCGCCGCGCTCATCCGCAACCCCTGGGCGGTGCGGATCCCGATCAGCACCCCGCCCTGCACCCCCAACTCGGTGGCCTGGATGGAGCACGGGCTCGCCTGCCTGCGCGGCACCGGCCTCGGCGAGGGCGAGAAGATCTCCATCCTGATGCTGGTCAGCGGCTTCGTCCGCAATGAGGTGCGGCTCGCCGTCGATCTCCAGGACGCCGCCGAGCGCTCCGGGAACAGCCCCGAGCAGTCGATGATGGCCTGGGCCCGGCTACTGGAGAAGCTGACCGACGCCGAGCGCTACCCCGCGGTGACGGCGGCGCTGCGAGCGGGCGAGCTGTACACCCCGGGCGGCCCGGACGACGAGTTCGTCTTCGGCCTGGACCGGATCCTCGACGGGGTGGAGGCCCTGGTCACCACCCGGAACTGAGCCCCACCCGGAAGTGAGCCCCGCCCGGTCGGCTGCCCCCCGGGCGGCCGGCCGACTGGCCAGATCCTTGCACATCCTGTCCATCCGGTCACTCGTTGCCGCCGGGCCGGTTCCCCACGATGGACCGCATGAACGTGCTGTGGATATTCGCCCATCCCGAACCGCGCTCCCTGAGCGGCGCCCTCCGCGACGAGGGGCTGCGCACCCTGCGGGAACTCGGCCATGACACCCGGCAGTCCGATCTCTACGCGATGCGCTGGAACCCCGTCGTCGACGGCGGCGACTTCCGCCATGACGACGAGGAACGCCTCGTCGTCGGCGCCGCATCCCAACGCGCCTACGCCGCAGGCGCGTTGAGCGAGGACATCCGCGCCGAACAGGAGAAGCTGGAGTGGGCCGACGCGCTGATCCTCCAGTTCCCGCTGTGGTGGTACGGCATGCCCGCGATCCTCAAGGGCTGGTTCGACCGCGTCTTCGTCAAGGGCTTCGCCTACGGGGTGACCGGCCCCGACGGCCGCACCCTGCGCTACGGCGACGGGGCGCTGTCCGGCAAGCGGGCCATGGTGGTTCTGACGGCCGGAGCGCCCGAGGACTCCATGGGCCCGCGCGGCATCAACGGCGACCTCGGCCACCTGCTCTTCCCGCTCCAGCACGGCACCCTCTGGTACAGCGGGATGTCCGTCCTGCCGCCCCATGTCGTCTACGGCGCGGACCGGCTGTCGCCGGACGCCTACCGGGACCGCGCCGCCGGGCTGCGGGAGCGGCTGCGCACCCTGGCCACCGCCGAGCCCCTCCCCTTCCGCCGCCAGAACGGCGGGGACTACGACGAGCGGCTGGTGCTGCGGCCCGACCTGCTACCGGGCCGTTCCGGTCTCGCCGTCCACTACTCCTGAGGGAGCCGAGGGCCGGAGAGCAATCGGATCGCTCTTCCTCGCATCCCTACGCTAATGTCCCGACATTGATCGGAAATGATCAGAAGGTCATCACAAGGGGTGGGGTAAATGGGCCACGTCGTACACACCGGACAGCGCAGACGGACCAACGCGGCCGGGGCGGTACTCACCGCCGCGCTGCTGTGCGCCGGGGCGGTGGGCTGCGGCACCGAGAAGTCCGACGGCAACGCGGCGGACGGGGCGGCCGAGGGGCGGGGGATGACACCCGCGGCGGCCGTGAAGGCGGCGGCCAGGAACACCGAGAAGCTGACCTCGCTGCGCTACCGGATGACCGGCCGCACCCCGGAGGAGGGCCGGGTCGAGGGCGAGGGAGCGATGTCCTTCGAGTCCAAGACGATGCGGATGAAGGTCCGCGCCCTGGACCAGGGCGCGGACGCGTCGTTCGAGATCCGGGTCGTCGGCAAGGTGATGTACATGGGCGCGGACAAGGCGTCCGCGGCCGAGATGGACGGCAAGCGCTGGCTCAAGCTGGACCTCTCCGCCCTGGGCAAGGGGGGCTCCGGTGACACGTCCACGGACGCGCTCGCCGGCCAGGCGGACAAGAACCCGGCCGCCGAGTCCACCTTCCTCTCCGACGCCGACGAGGTGCGGCGCGTCGGCAAGGAGACCATCGACGGCGTCAGCACCACCCACTACCGGGGAACGGTCACCCTCGACCAGATGCGCGCAAGCCTGAAGGGCGAGGACGCGGAGACCCGCGAGCGCCGGACGAAGAACCTCAAGCAGTTCGAGGACATGGGGGTCGACCGGCTCTCCATGGACATGTGGGTCGACGGGAACCACCACACCAAGCGGTTCCGTATGCGCGGCAAGGGCGACAAGGGCCCGCTGGACACCACGATCACCTTCCTGGACATCAACAAGCCGGTCACCGTGCAGGCCCCGCCCGCGAGCGAGACCCACGACCTGGCCGAACCGGCCCAGGGAGCCGAGGGCTGAGCGGCCGGGAGCGGGCCTTCACCGGGCCCGCCCGGCTCACCTCCGCTCGATGAGCTCCAGCCGCCAGTCGTTGCACTGGATCGGGTTCCCCGCCGGATAGTCCAAGTCGCACACACCGAGCAGGGTGAACCCCGCCTTCCGGCACACCCCGTTGGACGCCGGATGGTCAACCGACGGAAACGCGTGCAGCCACCGGTGGGCTCCCTCCGCCGCCGCGGCCCCGGCAACCCGCCGGGCCGCCGCGGCGGCGACGCCCCGGCCCTGGAACTCCGGCAGCACGCCCCAGCCGGTCTCGTACACCGTGCCGCCCCGCCACTCCTTCTCCCAGAACCCGATGGACCCGGCCACCTTCTCCTCCGGCAGCAGCACCACCCGGTACATCCGCCCCCGGCCGGACTCCGCCAGGCCCGCGTAACGGCGGTGGCGGTCGAGCAGCTTCTCCTCGCTCTCCGGCCCGCCCAAGTGCCGCGTCATCTCGGGGCTGTTGTTACGGCGCAGCAGCTCCAGGAAGGACGGATCGTCCTCCCACGGCTCGAGCCGCACCGCTGACCGCGCACCGTCCGTCACATCCGGCATCCGCCCGCCTCCCGTTCCCCCTCGTTCCCCTCGTTCCCCTCGTTCCCCCCTCTCGTTCATTCGACCACGGGGGTCCGACAGCGCCCTCAGTGCCGACCGAGGAGCTCCATGTCGTCCGCGTCGAGGACCACCCGCGCCGCCGCCATGTTCTGCTCGAGATGGGCGAGCGACGCGGTGCCCGGGATCTGTACGACCGAGGGGGACCGGGTCAGCCCCCAGGCCAGCGCGATCTGGTGCTCGGTCGCGCCGTGCCGCTCCGCGACCGCCCGCAACCCCTCACCGTCCAGGGCGGTATGGCCCCCGCCGAGCGCGAAGAACGGCATATAGGCGATCCCGGCGTCCGCGCACAGGTCGACCAGCGCGGCGTCCTCCTGGCCGAGCACCCCGAAGCGGTTCTGCACCGCCGCCACGGGTGCGACGGCGCGCGCCTCGGCCAGCTGCTCAGTGCTGACATTGCTCAGCCCGAGATGCCGGACCAGCCCCTCCTCCCGCAGCGCGGCCAGCGCCTCGAACCGCTCGCCGATGGACACCCCGCCCACCGCCCCGAGCCTGCCCACCCGCAGATACACCAGGTCCAGGGCGTCGAGACCGAGTTGGCGCAGATTCTCCTCCACCAGCCCCCGCAGCTGCCCTGGCGTGGCCTCCGCGTACATCTCCCCGTCCGCGTCCCGCAGCGGGCCGACCTTGGTGGCGATGGTGACGCCCGCCGGATACGGATGCAGTGCCTCGCGCAGGATGTCGTTGGCCCGGGCGCGGGGCGAGAAGTAGAACGCGGCGGTGTCGATCAACCGCACACCCAGCTCCACGGCCCGTCGCGCCACCGCGACCGCCGTGGCCCGCTCGACCACCCGCGTCCAGCGCCCGGGCAGCTGCATCGCGCCGAATCCCAGCCGGGGCACGGTGATGTCCCCGCCCAGGGCGAAGGATCCAGCGGATACGGATACAGGTACGGACGAGAAAGGTGTTGAAGATGAGGTCATGGGGCAGCATGCGCAGCCTTTTGCCCACATCACAAGATCGCTGAGCCGTCTCGCCGGAGGCGAGGCAGGGGGCGCCGTTCACCCCACTGCCGCGTGGCACACCCCACTATTGCAAGCATTTGCTTGCAATAGTTAGCGATTATGGGGCACGATCGAGGCATGGCATCACTGAACGTCGGCAATCTCGGGGAGTTCCTGCGGGAGCAGCGCCGCAGCGCACAGCTCTCGCTGCGGCAGCTCGCCGACGCCGCCGGGGTGTCCAATCCGTATCTGAGCCAGATCGAGCGCGGGCTGCGCAAGCCGAGCGCCGAGATTCTCCAACAGCTGGCGAAGGCGCTGCGGATATCCGCCGAGACCCTGTACGTACAGGCGGGGATCCTCGACGAGCGCGATCGGGAGGAGACGGAGGTGCGCAGTGTGATACTCGCCGACCCCTCCATCAACGAGCGGCAGAAGGCGGTGCTGCTCCAGATCTACGAGTCCTTCCGCAAGGAGAACGGACACCCGACCGCCTCGGACGGCACCCCCGCCGCAGACGCCGACGTCGCCCCACCCTCGACCTGATCCGGGAGGACCATCAGATGGCCATCACCGACGACGTACGCAAGACCCTCACCGACCCGACCCCGCTGTACTTCGTGGCGGGCACGGCCGACCTCGCCGCGCAGAAGCTCAAGGAGGTGCCGTCGCTGGTCGAGAAGATCGTCGCCGAGGCCCCCGAGCGCTTCAACGCGGTGCGCAACACCGACCCCAAGGCCGTCCAGGACCGGGTCACCCAGCAGGCGAAGGAGGCGCAGGACAAGCTGACCGAGGTGCTCGGCACGCTGGACACCGACCTCAAGCGGCTGCGGGACACCGCGCAGGACCTCGCCCTCCAGGGCGTCGGCCGCGCCGCCGAGTTCGCCGTCAAGGCGCGGGAGCGCTACGACGAGGTCGCCGAGCACGGCCAGGAGGTCGTGAAGACCTGGCGCGGTGAGGCGGCCGACGAGGTCGTGGACATCGCCAGCGCGATCGAGCCCAAGGACGGCACGCCCACCAGCGCCGCGGCACAGGCCCCGTCACACTCGGTCACGGTGGACTCCAACAAGGAGGCGCCGAAGACCACGGCCAGGCCCGCCGGGCAGAGCGCCCCGGCCAAGAAGGCCCCGGCCCGCAAGCCCGCCACCGGCAAGAAGCAGGACCCGAAGTCGGGCGCCTGACACACCAGCGTCCAGCGGGAGGGCCGGGCTCGCCCTGCGTGCCCGGCCCTCCCAGCGGGTACGGTGGCCCGGGAGACGCTCCCCTTCATCTCTTCTAGGCGGTGGACAGCGTGCTGGTGCAAGGTTTCGGTGAGTTGCTGTACTGGGTCTCCTGGGGCCTGCTCCTCTTCAGCCTGTTCGCCTTCGTCGACTCCGCGATCCGCCGGGAAGACGCCTACCGTGCGGCGGACAAGCAGACCAAGCCCTTCTGGCTGATCATCCTCGGTCTCGCGGCCGCGGTGAACTTCTTCATGGGCATCATGAGCTTCCTGCCGATCATCGGGCTGATCGCGACGATCGTGTACATCGTGGACGTCCGGCCCGCGCTGCGGCAGGTCTCCGGGGGCGGTGGCCGCTGGAACCGGGGCCGCGGCTCCAGCTCCGACGGCCCGTACGGGCCCTTCAACGGCCGGTAGCCGAGGCGGCCGGCAGCCGAGGCGGCCGGCAGCCGTCAGGCGGGGGCCCGGCGGCTCCGCGCGGCGCTGTCAGCCGCGGTCGAGCAGCAGCACCGCGAGGTCATCGGTCAGCTCCCCGCCGTTGAGCGTGCGCACCTCGGTGACGGTCGCGTCGAGCAGATCCTCACCGCGCAGCCCCTCCCCGAGCTGGCGGGCGACGATCTCGACCATCCCCTCCTGCCCGAGCCGCTGCACACCCGGTCCGACGCGGCCCTCGATCAGCCCGTCGGTGTACATCATCAGGCTCCAGGCGCCGCCGAGCTGGATCTCCCGGCGCGGCCAGCGGGCGTGCGGCAGCAGCCCCAGCGCCGGGCCGTTCTCGTCGGTCGGCAGCAGCCGGGGCGCCATTCCGGGCCGGATCACCAGCGGCGAGGGGTGTCCGGCCAGACAGACCCCGGCCCGCCGCCCGTCCGCGGAGATGTCCACGGTGCACAGGGTCGCGAAGATCTCGTCGTCCGGGCGCTCGTTCTCCAGGACCTGCTGGAGGGTGCCCAGCAGCTGGTCGCCGCAGAGCCCGGCGAAGGTCAGGGCGCGCCAGGCGATGCGCAGCTCCACGCCGAGGGCTGCCTCGTCCGGGCCGTGACCGCAGACGTCGCCGATCATCGCGTGGACCGTGCCGTCGGAGGTGCGCACGGTGTCGTAGAAGTCGCCGCCGAGCAGGGCGCGGCTGCGGCCGGGCCGGTAACGGGCGGCGAACCGCAGCCCCGAGCCCTGCAACAGCGGGGTGGGCAGCAGTCCGCGCTCCAGCCGGGCGTTCTCCTGGGCACGCAGCCGGGACTCGGTCAGCTGGCGCTGGGCGAGGTCGGAGCGTTTTCGCTCCACGGCGTAGCGGATGGCACGGCTGAGGATGCGGCCGTCCAGCTCGCCGCGGAAGAGGAAGTCCTGGGCACCCACCCGGACCGCCTCGGCCGCGCGCTCGGCGTCGTCCTCGGCGGTGAGCACGAGGACGGCGTGCGACGGCGCGAGCTTCAGCACCGCGCGCAGGGTGTCCAGCGCGTCCGCCGCCTCCCGGTCCGGACCCGGCAGGGCCAGGTCGAGGAGGATGCACTGCACACCGTCGGTGAGCAGCCGGGTGGCCTCGGTGAGATTGCGGGCGGTGCGGATACGCACCCGGTTGCCCTCGGTGTCCAGCATTTCGGGGACGTTGAAGTCACCGGACGGATCGTCCTCGATCACCAGCAGGGTGAGCCCGCTGTCGGGCAGCGGGGCAGGGCGGGCCTCCGTGGCCAGCGCCTCCCGTTGCCTCGGCACGGGTACGGACATCGCTCGATTCCTTCCCTCCCCCCGAGGGCGCGGCGCCCGCCACCGACCGGCGGACCGCACGTTCCCCGGCACGCACACCGACTGGTCGGTTTCAGAGGTTTCACAGGCGCGGGTGCCGGATACTGCCAGGCGACCTTAGCGCTAGGGCACAGCGCTACGGAATGACCTTCAGGCATCGACTTTTGTCATATGCCCCACGTCATGCGGCACTTGGTGGACAACGGGAGAATCACGGAATGACGAACATCACGCTGGTTCTGGGCGATATCACTCAACAGGACACCGATGCCGTGGTGAACGCGGCCAATTCGTCGCTCCTGGGCGGGGGCGGGGTGGACGGAGCCATCCACCGCCGGGGCGGATCCGACATCCTGGACGAATGCCGCGCACTACGCGCCTCCCACTACGGCAAGGGGCTCCCGGCGGGCCAGGCGGTCGCCACCACGGCCGGAAGGCTGCCGGCCCGCTGGGTGATCCACACCGTCGGGCCGGTGCACTCCACGAGCGAGGACCGCTCCGAGACCCTCGCCTCCTGCTTCCGGGAGTCGCTGCGCGTCGCGGACGAGCTCGGCGCCCGTACGGTCGCCTTCCCGGCCATCTCCACCGGCGTCTACCGCTGGCCGCTGGACGACGCGGCCCGGATCGCGCTGGCGGCGGTCCGCGCGGCGGACACCTCGGTCACCGAGGTCCGCTTCGTCCTGTTCGACCGGCCGGCCTACGACGCCTTCGAGACCGCCCTGCGGCAGCGCGACTGAAACCCGGCCGCGACCCCGCCCCGACTACGCCCCGCCCGGGCGGACAACGCCCAGGATCGGCATGGAACCCGCTCCCGCGACCGTCACCTGGCGGCCGGGGCGCGGGGCGTGCACCATCGCGCCGTTCCCCACGTACATCCCGACATGGCTGGCGTCCGGGTAGTAGATGATCAAGTCGCCCGGGCGCATGCCTTGGATGTCCACCTTCGGCAGCAGCCGCCACTGCTCCTGCGAGGTCCGCGGGATCGACCGCCCGGCCGCCGCCCAGGCCCGCTGTGTCAGCCCCGAGCAGTCGTAGGTGTCGGGGCCCACCGCGCCCCAGACGTAGTTCTTGCCGATCTGGGCCGACGCGAAGGCCACCGCCTGCTTGCCCGTCGCGCTCGCGCCCGCGCCCAGCTGCCGCAGTATGCCCGTGTCCAGCCACTTCGCCTGGGAGGCACGGGCCTTGTCCTCCTCCAGCCGCCGCAGCCGCTCCCGCTCCTTCTTCTCCAGCCGGGACTCCAGCCGCTGCGCCTTCGCCAGCTTCGCCGTGATCTGCTTCTTCGCCGCCGCCTTCTTCTTCCGGCTCCCGTCCAGCCGCTCCCACTCCTTGGAAGCGGACTTCGCGTAGCGGTCGAGCGCGGCCTGGGTGCGCTCCAGCCGACTCATCAGACCGTGGGTCGCCTGCTGGCCCTTGCGGGCGAGGGTGACGCCATCGAGGAAGTCGCCGGGGTCGTCGTTGAGGAGCAGCCGCGCCTCGGCGGGCATCCCGCCGCCGCGATACTGGGCCCGGGCCATCGCCCCGGCCCGCTTGCGCAGCCCGGACATCTCCTTCTGCGCCTTCACCACGGCCCGTGCGATCTTCACGATCGCCTTCTCCTGCCGGGTCTGGCGCTCCCGCGCCAGGTTGTAGGCGTCGGTGGCCTTCTCGGCCTTGCGGTAGAGGCCGTCGATCTCGGAGCGGACCTCCTCCAGGCTCTTGCCGCCGGAGCCGCCGGAGCCGCCGGAGTCCGGCCGTGGTGCCGGTTCGCCCGGCGTCGCGTACGCCGCCTCCGGTAAGGCCGTCGCACCCAGCGCGCATACGAGCGCGGTGGCCGCGGCGGCGCTCGCCCCCCTCCCTCTTCCGTCCCGCCTCACCCGCCGTCTCCTCTCGTCCGCTGTTGTCCGCTGTTGTCCGTTGCCGTCCGTTGTCGTCCGCCGCTGTTGACCGAGGCCGTGCGCGCAGCCGTATCCCTCGCACCAGCCCTCGCACCAGCCCTCGCACCAGACATGACGTACCGGCACGTAGGGACGGATAGTGACATGCCGTACCGCAATCCGACAGAGACACGCGCGAGTTACCCCCGCAGCCGCCGGATCCGGGGCATGGCAGGCGTTCAGTACGGAAGTCACACGGCTGTCACCCGGATGCCGCACAGACGCAAGGCGGTGGCGAGGCGGGTGCGTCACGGTGGCACGGCGGCCGCGGGGCGCCCTGACGGGGAGGGCGCCGGGGCGATGCGCCCAGGCCCGCGGCGGTGCGCCCGGTGAACGCCCCGCGGACGGAGCGCCCGGCAGGCCGTCCGCCCGGGCCGCGACCGCGCCGTGACCTGGCCGTGACCTGGCCACCACACTGACGGCCGAGGTTCACCATCCGTTAACTCACCCCCTGAGGCCGCTTCACCTGTTCTGCCTAATTTCGGCCCTACTGGGAGCGAGCCGGGGCTGAAAACCGGCCCGCTCTCACAAGCGCCGCTCAACAGTGCGCCTCATCCGTCTCGCGCGCCGTCCCCACCGGCGGCAACTGGAAGGAACTCCCGAAAGTGAAGCAGCTTCAGCGCAAGAACCGGCTTCGCGCCGTCGCCGCCGGTGCCCTCGCCGTCTCCAGCGCCCTGGCCCTCACCGCCTGCGGCTCGGACGACAACTCCGGCGGCGGTGGCGGCGGCAAGGACGCCAAGGCCAGCAACATCAAGTGCGACGGCAAGGGCAACCTGCTGGCCTCCGGTTCCTCGGCGCAGAAGAACGCCATGGACCTGTGGGTCAAGAACTACGGTGCCGCCTGCAAGGACACCAAGATCAACTACAAGGCCACCGGCTCCGGTGCGGGTGTCCAGGAGTTCCTCCAGGGCAAGACCGCCTTCGCCGGATCCGACTCGGCCCTGAAGCCGGACGAGGTCAAGAACTCCAAGAAGGTCTGCAAGGGCGGCCAGGGCATCGACCTGCCGATGGTCGGCGGCCCGATCGCGATCGGCTTCAACGTCCCCGGTGTGGACAAGCTGGTCCTCGACGCCGAGACCCTCGCCAAGATCTTCGACTCGAAGATCACCAAGTGGAACGACCCGGCGATCCAGAAGCTCAACAAGGACGCCAAGCTCCCGAGCCTGAAGATCCAGGCGTTCCACCGCTCCGACGAGTCGGGCACCACCGACAACCTCACCAAGTACTTCAAGGCCGCCGCCCCCTCGGCGTGGCCGCACGAGCCGGGCAAGGCGTGGGAGGGCAAGGGGGGCCAGTCGGCCGACGGCTCCTCCGGCGTCTCCTCCCAGGTGAAGCAGGTCTCCGGCGCGATCTCCTACTTCGAGCTGTCCTACGCGACCGCCAACAGCATCAAGACCGTGGACCTCGACACCGGCGCCTCCGCCCCGGTCCAGGCCACCGTCGAGAACGCCACCAAGGCCATCTCCGAGGCCAAGATCAAGGGCACCGGCAAGGACCTGGCCCTGGACCTGGCGTACGACACCAAGGCGGACGGGGCCTACCCGATCACCCTGGTCACCTACGAGATCGCCTGCGACAAGGGCAACAAGCCCGGCACCCTCGCCGCCACCAAGTCCTTCCTGAACTACGTCGCGAGCGAGGACGGCCAGACCTCCCTGAAGGAGCTCGGCTACGCGTCGCTTCCGACCGAGATCGCCACGAAGGTCCGCGAGAGCGTCAAGAACCTCTCCTGACCCGAATGCGGCCGGCTCCACCGCGGGAACGCGCGGCGGGGTCGGCCGCATCGTCCGGTGCACCGCCGCACGCAGGAGCCGGTCCCGATCGGCTCCGCAGACCGGAGAACCCATGAAAACGGACATAGAACCCACACACACGCCCGCCGGGGCACCACCCCGGATCAAGGCCCGTTCCACGGGCCGCGCCGGTGACAAGATCTTCCTCGGGCTCTCCCGGGGATCCGGTATCGCCCTGCTGGTGATCATGGCGGCCATCGCGGCCTTCCTCTCCTACCGCGCCGCCATCGCGATCTCCAAGGACGAGGCGAACTTCCTCACCGCCTTCGAGTGGAGCACCGGCACCGAGCCGATGCGGTTCGGCATCGCCGTCCTCGCCTACGGCACGGTCATCAGCTCGATCATCGCGATGGTCATCGCGGTCCCGGTCGCGGTCGGCATCGCGCTGTTCATCTCGCACTACGCCCCGCGCCGGCTGGCCACCCCGGTGGCGTACGTCATCGACCTGCTCGCCGCCGTCCCCAGCATCGTCTACGGCCTGTGGGGCGCGCTCTTCCTGGTCCCGCATCTGACCGGCCTGTACACCTGGCTCGACGAGTACCTGGGCTGGACCGGGATCTTCGCCTACCAGGGCGGCGCCGCGCGCTCCCTGTTCACCGTCGGCATCCTGCTGGCGATCATGATCCTGCCGATCGTCACCAGTGTGAGCCGCGAGGTGTTCCGGCAGGTCCCGAAGATGCACGAGGAAGCCGCGCTGGCGCTCGGCGCCACCCGCTGGGAAGTCATCCGGATGGCAGTCCTCCCCTTCGGTCGCTCCGGCATCATCAGCGCCTCCATGCTGGGCCTCGGCCGTGCGCTGGGCGAGACCATGGCGGTCGCCACCGTGCTGTCCCCCAGCTACCTGATCAACGCCAGCCTGCTGGACCCGGGCGGCGGCACCTTCGCCCAGAACATCGCCAGCCACTTCAAGGAGGCGAACGACAACGGTCGTGACGCGCTGATCGCCTCCGGTCTGGTGCTGTTCGTCATCACCCTGCTGGTGAACGGGGCCGCGCGGATGATCATCGCCCGGCGCAAGGAGTACTCGGGGGCCGCGGCATGAGCAACGCGACGATCACCAAGAACGAGACGGGCGGCTCCCCGGCGGGCACCTCGTCCCTCCGGCAGGCCCGGCTGCCCCGCTGGGCACCGCCGGTCCTGGTCGTGGTCTCGGCCGCGGCGGGCGCGGGCATCGGCACCGCCGCCGGACTCGGCAACACCCTCCAGTGGGGCCTGATCGCGGCCGTGCTGTTCATCCTCGGCAGCTACGGCCTCGCCGCCGTGGTCGAAGGCGGCCGCCAGGCCAAGGACCGGCTGGCCACCAGCCTGGTCTGGGTCTGCTTCGTGCTCGCCGTCGTCCCCCTGGTCTCGCTGATCTGGGAGACCGTCGACCGCGGCAAGACCGTGCTCGACGGCTACTTCCTGAACCACTCCATGGAGGGTGTGCAGACGATCCTGCCCGGCGGTGGCGCGTACCACGCGATCATCGGCACCCTGGAGCAGGTCGGCATCGCCACCCTCATCGCCGCCCCGATCGGTCTGCTGACCGCCATCTACCTGGTGGAGTACGGCCGCGGGCGGCTGGCGAAGGCCGTGACGTTCTTCGTCGACGTCATGACCGGCATCCCCTCGATCGTCGCCGGTCTGTTCATCCTCAGCTTCTGGATCATCATTCTGGGCTTCAGCTACTCCGGCTTCGCCGGCGCGATGGCCCTGGCCATCCTGATGATGCCGGTGGTCGTCCGCTCGACCGAGGAGATGCTCAAGCTCGTCCCGAACGAGCTGCGCGAGGCTTCGCTCGCGCTCGGCGTACCCAAGTGGCGGACCATCCTCAAGGTGGTGCTGCCCACCGCCGTCGGCGGGATCACCACGGGTGTGATGCTCGCGGTCGCCCGTATCGCGGGTGAGTCCGCGCCCATCGTGCTGCTGGTCTTCGGCGCCGCCGGGATCAACAACGACCCGTTCGACGGCGCCCAGTCCTCGCTGCCCTACTACATCTACGAGCAGTGGCAGCTCGGCAACGAGGCGTCCTTCAACCGGGCCTGGGCCGCGGCACTCGTGCTCATCGCCTTCGTCATGATCCTGAACCTGGTCGCCCGCGGTATCGCCCGCTGGAAGGCCCCGAAGACCGGCCGCTGAGGCCACGAAGAAGAGAAGTGATTCACATGGCCAAGCGCATCGACGTCAGCGGCCTGACCGCCTATTACGGCAGCCACAAGGCCATCGAGGACATCTCGATGACCGTCGAGCCCCGCTCGGTGACCGCCTTCATCGGCCCCTCCGGCTGCGGCAAGTCGACCTTCCTGCGCACCCTGAACCGGATGCACGAGGTCACCCTCGGCGGCCGGGTCGAGGGCAAGGTGATGCTCGACGACGAGAACCTCTACGGCTCCGGTGTCGACCCGGTCTCCGTGCGGCGCACCGTCGGCATGGTCTTCCAGCGTCCGAACCCGTTCCCGACGATGTCCATCTTCGAGAACGTCGCGGCGGGGCTGAAGCTGAACGGCTCGTACCGGAAGAGCGAGCTGGCGGGCATCGTCGAGAAGTCCCTCAGGGGCGCCAACCTCTGGAACGAGGTCAAGGACCGGCTGAACAAGCCGGGCGCCGGACTCTCCGGCGGTCAGCAGCAGCGGCTGTGCATCGCGCGCGCCATCGCGGTCGAGCCCGATGTGCTGCTGATGGACGAGCCCTGCTCCGCGCTGGACCCGATCTCCACCCTCGCCATCGAGGACCTGATCGGCGAGCTCAAGGAGCGCTTCACGATCGTCATCGTGACGCACAACATGCAGCAGGCGGCGCGGGTCTCGGACCGCACGGCCTTCTTCAACCTGGCCGGTGTCGGCCAGCCCGGCAAGCTCATCGAGATCGACGAGACCGAGCGGATCTTCTCCAACCCGTCGGTCCAGGCGACCGAGGACTACATCTCGGGCCGCTTCGGCTGACCCACGGCCCCTCGCGATCCGGCGAGGAGGAGGCGTCCTGCGGTGCTGCATGGCGGTGCCACCGCACGACGAAAGGCCCGCCCCTGGCTCCCGGGGGCGGGCCTTCCTATATATATGTGCCGCTATGCGGTCATATGCCGCGGTACGGCGGCGCCGATGGCCCTTCGCATGGCGAAGCCCGCGGGCCGTAGGTGTACGACGCCCGCGGGCCGCGAAGGGATGGCCGTCAGCCGAAGGCCAGGTTCACGATCCAGTAGCTGCCCGCCGCCACACCGGCGGCCGCGGGCATGGTGATGAACCAACCGAGGATGATGTTCTTTGCGACGCCCCAGCGCACCGCGCTGACCCGCTTGGTCGCACCCACGCCCATGATCGCCGAGGTGATCACATGGGTGGTGGAGATGGGCGCCTGGAACATGAACGACGCGGAGTACATGACGGACGCCGCGGTGGTCTCGGCCGCGAATCCCTGCGGCGGGTCCAGCTCGATGATCCGGCGGCCCAGCGTGCGCATGATGCGCCAGCCGCCCGCGTAGGTACCCAGCGAGAGCATCGCGGCGCAGGCGATCTTCACCCACACCGGAATCGGATCGCCCTCGTCCTCGACACCGGCGATGACCAGGGCCATCACCACCACACCCATGGTCTTCTGGGCGTCCTGGAGACCGTGGCCCAGCGCCATGCCCGCCGCCGAGACGGTCTGCGCTATCCGGAAGCCGCGCTTGGCCTTGTGCGGGTTGGACTTGCGGAACATCCAGAGGATGATCACCATCACGAAGTAGCCCAGCACCAGGCCGACGATCGGCGAGATCACCATCGGGATGACGATCTTCTCCAGCACACCGTCCCAGTGGACCGTGCTGGCACCGGCGAGCGCCGCGCCCACCAGTCCGCCGAACAAGGCGTGCGAGGACGAGGACGGCAACCCGAAGTACCAGGTCACCATGTTCCAGGTGATCGCGCCCACCAGTCCGGCGAACAGGATCATCATCCCCTGTTTGCCCGTCGGGGTGGCGATCAGCCCCTCACTGACGGTCTTGGCGACCCCGCTGCCCAGGAAGGCACCGGCGAGGTTCATCACCGCGGCCATCGCCAGGGCCGCCCGCGGGGTCAGTGCCCGGGTGGAGACCGAGGTCGCGATGGCGTTCGCGGAGTCGTGGAAGCCGTTGGTATAGGTGAAGAAGAGCGCGACCGCGATGGTCACGACAAGCGCGAAGGTGTCCATGCCGGGGCTCAGGACTCCTTGACGGCGATGGTCTCGACCGTATTGGCCACATGCTCGAAGGCGTCGGCCGCCTCCTCCAGCACATCCACGATCTGCTTGAGCTTGAGCACCTCCATGGCGTCGTACTTGCCGTTGAAGAGGTGGGCCAGCAGCCTGCGGTGGATCTGGTCCGCCTGGTTCTCCAGCCGGTTGACCTCGATCCAGTACTCGGTGAGGTTCGTCATGGTGCGCAGATTCGGCATCGCCTCGGCGGTCAGCTCGGCCGCCCGCGCCAGCACCTCGATCTGCTGCTCCACGCCCTTGGGCAGCTCCTCGACCTGGTAGAGAACGACCAGGTCGACGGCCTCCTCCATGAAGTCCATGATGTCGTCGAGGGACGAGGCCAGGGAGTAGATGTCCTCGCGGTCGAAAGGCGTGATGAAGGAGGAGTTCAGCTGATGGAAGATCGCGTGGGTGGCGTCGTCTCCCGCGTGCTCCGCGGCCCTCATCCGCTCGGCGATCTCGGCACGAGCGGAGGAGTCCGCCCCGAGCAGTTCCATCAGGAGCTTGGAGCCGGTGACGATGTTGTCCGCGGATGCGGCGAACATGTCGTAGAAGCTCGTCTCCCTGGGGGTCAGACGAAAGCGCACTGGGGATCCTCGGGATGCAGCGGATGGGGACTCGACGATGCTAGGCGCATCTTCCGGCCACGGTAACCGGAGCTCCCAGTGTCGCCCATCAGGGAGAGTGCTCTTCACAGGGGCCTGGTTCGGCCGGAAAACCCGGTACCATATACCCAGTGGGGGTATATGCGGACATAGAGTGAACAACGGGAGGACGCCATGACGACCACGGCAGCCGACACCGGTCCACCCCTCGAGGGCGGGGCCGGGGAAGAGGCGTCCGACCAGGCGGTGGGAGGGGCTTCCGAGAGCCACGGCGGCCATGGGTACGCCAAGCAGAAGGACCAGCACCTCAAGCGGCTGCGCCGGATCGAGGGCCAGGTCAGAGGCTTGCAGCGGATGGTCGAAGAGGACGTCTACTGCATCGACATACTCACCCAGGTCTCCGCGGGCACCAAGGCGCTCCAGTCCTTCGCCCTCCAGCTGCTCGAGGAGCATCTGCGCCACTGCGTCGCCAGCGCGGCCGTGGAGAGCGCCGCCCAGGGCGAGACCGAGGTCGGGAGCGAGGTCGACGCCAAGGTGGCCGAGGCCACAGCGGCCATCGCCCGGCTGCTGCGGACCTGACCGGGCCGACCAGCACCGCCGGTCCCACCAGGTGTTTCGTGGAAGCCCGGACCACCCGCCGGGCCGGTGCGGGCCGCACCGCACCCCCGCCGGGCGGAGCGCTCCGCGCCCGCCGGCGAGGCGGTGACATCTCTCACCCGGCGTCCGGGACCTCGGCTTCCGGACCCTGGTCAGCACCCGGATCCCGGTCGGCGCCCCTGTCACTCCGGGGGCGGTCGGCCTTGGCGCGGCCGGGCGCGGCCCGGTCAGGCTTGGCCCGGTCAGGCTTGGCGCGCTCGGCTTTGGCGCGCTCGGCCGAATTTGATCGGTCGGCCTCCACCCGGAGAACCTCGTCGATACGGTCCGTACTGAGCCTGTCCTCGTCCGCGCTCGACGCAGCGATCATCAAATCACCGTAGAGATCGATCTCGACGAGGGCCACGGGGTCCGGGCCCGACGAGCCGCGACGCGCAACCACGTGTTTCACCTCCTCCTGCGAGCACCTGCGAGCACTTTCGAGCAGCGGCTTCCCAGCGTAGGGATCGGTACACACTCCGCGCATGGCACGGATGGGCCATTTCGAAGGGCAGAGCGGGCCCCTCCGACTACATCTGAGGTGATCCGACCTTCCCTGTGTAGATATCCGCGGGCTTGGGCAGCTCGACCCGGGCCGGCACTCCGAAATCGAACAGCTCGGTCGTGGAGGACACCCCCACCGCGCGACCGGCGCCGCCCTGCGGCTGAGCGGCTTCCCGCCCACTGGCCTGGGTACCCACCGTGAAGCGATGGCGCACCTCACGCAGCCGTCCGAACCCGTCGAGATACGCGTCGAAGGGGACCGTGCCCTCGTCGAACCCCTTGGCCGCGGCGGTCAGCGCACCGCGCACCCCCGCCGACGCCACCCGCGCGGCGCGGCCGATGTCGGTGGTGCCGCGGTAGTGGCGCACCAGGGCCCCGTCGAGCCCCTCCTCGCCCACCAGGCTCGCTTCCCGCACCCCGCGCAGCAGTTCGGCGGCGGCCAGCGGGTCCGTCGCGCCTCCGGTGACCAGATTTCCGTCCGGAATGTCGGTGGTGTCCACCCGTACCCATTTGTCGCTGGGGATGCCCGCACCCCGATTGCGCATGAAGAGCGCTCCGGAGGCGAGGAGTTCGGTGATCGGCGCATGCTCGGCGGCCCCCATCGCGTCGCGCGGCAGCAGCAGCCGCAGCCGCCCCAGCCGCTTCTCGAAGTCGTACGACCCGGAGCCCCGGATGGACACACGGGTGCCGCCCGTGGCCGTCTCCATGGTCGTACGGACCCGTGAACTGCCCTCGCGCACCAGGACGTCCGCCGCCCGGTGCAGCACCGCGACCGGGGCCTCGGCCGGGCCGACCCCCCCGGGGCGCTCATCGGCCGCCGTCTCGGAGGAACAGCCGCTGACCGTCGCCAGGAGCGCGGCCAGCAGACCGCCCGCCACGACTCCGGCGACCGCTCTCACCCGTCTCCGTACGCCGGGTCCGCGCTGCTGGAACTCCATCGACCGCCGACCCCCTGGCCACGCTCGTCCATGCTTGGTACTTGCTCGTTTAACGATTCGGGCGGGCGGCTCGTCACGGCCCGGTAGCGTGGTCATGTGCTCGACTCAGGTGACTCCGGCCCCGGCGCCAACGACGGCGGCCCGGACGACACAGGCGCGGACGGCCCCCTCACTTCCACCGTGGAGCGGGGTTCCTTCTGCGTCGCCCGCTGCACCTGCGGCTGGTCAGGCCCCGCGCGTCGCGCCCGGGGCCTGGCGCGCGACGACGCGACCGCGCATACGACGGCCCGTCACACCCCGCCGAACCCGCGCTGACGGCGGCGTCGCCGGTCTCCCCCGCGGCCGTCCGTCCCACCGGCCGCCCCGTGATGTCCGGTTGACGGCCGAACCGGCGAACTCCCGCTGGGACAAACGGAACCGCCGCGCCCGGTCACCCCTCTGACCAAGAGACCGGGCCCGCTGAGCGGCAGGGCCCGATCGAGGGTTGGGCACAGGGTCGACAGGGAGGGGACACCGCCATGAACCGGCGGACACTGCTGGCAGCGGGCACCGGACTCACGGCCACGGCCGGCTGGGCCACCGCGTGCAGCAACGATTCGGGGCGGGCCGCCTCCTCCCACTCCGCGTCCGGGTCGGACGCCCGCTCGGCCGCCGCCTCCGGCCGCCCCGGCGCCCTCGCCGGAAAACCGCGGGCCGCGGACTGGAGCGCGCTGGGCAGGGGCCTCCAGGGCGATCTGGTCCGCCCCGGCGACTCCGACTACACCTCGGCCCGGCGGCTCTACAACACCCGGTTCGACCATCTGCGCCCGGCCGGTGTCGCCTATACGGAGAACACCGCGGACATCGCCTCCTGTCTGGCCTTCGCCCGGCGCCACGGCACCCCGGTGGCCATCCGCAACGGCGGCCACAGCTACGCCGGATGGTCCAGCGGCGACGGCCGCCTCGTCATCGACGTCTCCGCGCTGCGCTCGATCCGCTCCACCGCGGGCGAGGCCCGGATCGGCGGCGGCGCCAAGCTCATCGACATCTACACCACGCTCGGCGCGCGCGGTGTCACCGTCCCCGGCGGCTCCTGCCCCACGGTGGGGATATCCGGTCTGACGCTGGGCGGCGGCCACGGTGTGGTGTCCCGGGCGTACGGACTGACCTCGGACAACCTCATCGGCGCGCAGATCGTCACCGCGGACGGCAAGACCCTGGACGTCTCCAAGGACCGCGAGGCCGATCTGTTCTGGGCCCTGCGCGGCGCGGGGAACGGCAACTTCGGCGTGGTCACCGAACTCCGCTTCCGTACCCACAAGACACACGACGGCGTCACCGCCTATATGTCATGGCCATGGCCGAAGGCGGCGAAGGTGCTGAGCGCCTGGCAGAAGTGGGGCCCGGACCAGCCGGACGAGATCTGGTCCTCACTGCATCTGTCCGCGGTCCCCGGCCGCACCCCCACCGTCTCCGTCAGCTGCTTCTCCCTGGGCACCTACGGCGATCTCCAGAACGCCGTGGACCGGCTCGCCGACGGACCGGGCGGCCCCGGCCCCGCCACCCGGGTGACCCTGCGCCGCCGCGGTTACGTCGACGCGATGCGGATGTACGCGGGCTGCGGCGACACCTCGACCACCAGTTGCCATCTGCCGGGCGGCCAGCCGGGCCACAGCACCTCCGGGGTGCTCCGGCGCGAGACCTACGCGGCGCGCTCGGACTTCTACGACCGCTCGCTGAGTGCGGCGGGCGTCCGCGCCATGCTCGACCAGGTCGAACGGTTCGGGCGGCGCACCAGCGGGGGCGGCTCGGTCAGCATCGCGCTCACCGCGCTGGGCGGTGCGGTGAACCGCGTATCGGCCCGGAGCAGCGCGTTCGTCCACCGCCGCTCGCGGTTCCTCGCGCAGTACACCGGCTCCTGGGCGGCGGGCGGCTCGGGCGACGCGCAGAACTCCTGGCTGGCGGGCGCGCACTCGGCGATGCGGCGCTACGCCTCGGGGGCGGCGTACCAGAACTACACCGACGCGTCCCTGAAGGACTGGCGCGCGGCGTACTACGGGCCCGCCGCGGACCGGCTGACCCGGCTGAAGAAGCGTTACGACCCGGACCGTCTTTTCGACTTCCCGCAGGCGCTGTAGGCGCTGAAGGAGCTGGAGGCGCTGGAGGCGCTGGAGCGCCCGTACACCGAAGGCCCGGCGGTTGTTCCGCCGAGCCTTCGGTGTGTGCGTTCCGTGCCGGGGTTCGGTGTACGGGTCCGGTGTACGGACAGGGGAGCCGGTGCTAGGCCGCGAGGTCCTTGCTGCCGCGCCCGCCGCCCGGCGCCCGGTGCTCGGGCACCTCCGGCGGCCCCTCCCCGGCCGCGGCTCCGACGGCGCCGCCGCCCCGTACCAGCCAGCCCGCGCGGGAGCCCGCGATGGCGGTCGTCAGCGGAGTGAGCAGCATCATCGCCAGCGGCGCCAGCAGCAGCGTGACCGCCGTGCCCAGCGCGAACCCGCCGATCACGTCCGTGGGGTAGTGCACACCCATGTAGACCCGGCAGAAGCCTTCGAGCAGGGCCAGCGCTATGGCCCCCACCCCGAAGGCGCGGTGGGCCATGAAGACGCCGACGGCGACGGCCATGGTCAGCGTCGCGTGATCGCTGACGAAGGAGTAGTCGGTCTTGCCCGCGACCAGGACGTCGAGCCCCTGATGGTCCTTGAAGGGACGCGGCCGCTGGACGATGCCGCGGATGGGGATGTTGGCCATCAGCGCGAGCCCGGCCGCCAGCGGCGCCCATATCAGCCCCGCGACGGCGGACGGCGCCTCCTGCGGGCGCTTGCGCACGCTCCACCAGGCGCCGAGGGCCACCAGGACGAGCCCGATGACGATCCCGAACTCGCCGACGAACTCCATGACGCGGTCGGACCAGTGGGGGGCGTCCTTGGCGAGCCCGTTGATGTCGTAGAGCAGGCTGACATCGGGGTTCGACCCGTCCAGTGCGAGTCCAGCCATGTGCCGTGGCCCCTTATCTCTTGCCTGTCGCTACATGCCGCTGACGGCCCCCGTGGTGTGACGACCGGTGGCCGTCGAGACCGGTGCCGGTAAACCGACCGCCCGTCCACGCCGGACCACGCTGATCCCATCGAAAAAATCGATCCACTCCAGGAAACGCCCTCTTTCCGCCGGGCGTTCCGTTCTCAACCCAACGATCACCGGGACGTTATCGAAGGGTGACCCATCGTCGCAGCTCAGGGGGAATCTTTACGCGGAGTTCGCCCGTGGCAATGCTTTTGCGCCATCTTGCGTCACCCGCGTCGCACCGATGTAATCGGGGGTGTCGATCTTGTCGAACCTGATCACCGCGCCGGTGTAAGGAGCGTTGATCATATATCCGCCGCCCACGTACATCCCCACGTGGTGGATCGACCTCGGGTCGTCGAGATCGTAGGCGAAGAAGACCAGGTCCCCGGGGATCAGCTCGTTCCGCTTGGGGTGCGGCCCGGCGTTCCACTGGTCATTGGCGACGCGCGGGAGCTCGATCCCGACGGACTTGTACGCCGCTTTGGTGAGCCCGGAGCAGTCGAACCGGCCGCCCTGCTCGGGCGTACCGTTCCCGCCCCACAGATACGGCTTGCCGAGCTGCTTCTGCGCGAAGTAGATCGCCCCGGCCGACTGCCGCGAGGGCCGCACCCGCTGGACGGGCGCCTCGAAGCTCTTGGCGAGGGTGGTGATCGTCTTCACGTAGTTCCGCGTCTCGCGGTACGGCGGCACCCCGCCGTGCTTGATCACGGCATAGGCACCGGCGTTGTACGAGGCCAGCATGTTGTGCGTGGCGTTGCCCGGTACGTCCTTCACGTACTCGGCGAGCGAGCAGTCGTAGGCGGCCGCCGACGCGATCGCGTCCTTCGGGTCCCAGATGTCCCGGTCGCCGTCCTTGTCGCCGTCCACCCCGTGGGCTGCCCAGGTGGAGGGGATGAACTGCGCTATCCCCCTGGCGTCGGCCGGGCTCTGCGCCTTCGCGTTCCACCCGCTCTCCTGGTAGAGCTGCGCGGCCAGCAGCGCGGGGTTGATGGCGGGGCAGGAGTTCCCCCACTTCTGGACGAGCCCCTGGTACGCGGCCGGGACGGCGCCCTTGGCGAGCCCGACGGCCCTGCCGCTGCCGCCGGTCAGATCCGCGGCGACCATATAGGTGCCGACGACCAGCAGACCGACGAACGAGAACGAAACCCCGAGACCGACACTGACACCCAGCCAGACCTTCCGCACCCGGCCATCCTCCCCCATCCACCCGTGGTACGAACGCGTTTCCGCACGCACGGCGAAATCCAGCCGCTTCCCAGCCGAAACCTTACGGCGGCCCCATGGCACGCGCCCCCCCATGCCTCGCCGCTCCCGCCTCGGCCACCTCCCACCGGGCCCTGGAACGCGTAGAGTCCGGCGCATCCGAGCGCCCGAACCACACCGGGGGAAGCAGAGATGACACAGCTCCACTGGCAGCGGGCCCCGGACGGCGACGGCGAGCCGGGCGCGGTCCACCTCGAGGTGGCCGTGGGCCCGGACGGCCGGATCCATCTGCGGGAGAGCGACGCCCCGCAGGCCGTCGTCGTCACCACCCCGGCCAAGTGGGAGGCGTTCGTCAAAGGGGTCAAGGCGGGCGAGTTCGACGACTTCACCGAGGAGTGACGGCGGGTGACGAACCGTCGGGCCGACTCCGGACGGGTGGGCCGGGGGTACCGAACGGCCTGCCCGACCGGCGTGTCGGCGGACGCAGCACTGGGCCCCATGGCGGTCACTGATCGTTGCCCGGCGCCCAGGTGCGTGATACACAGAGTAACCATAGGGCCCTGTTGTGACGCGCCTCGCCCACCGGCCGGGCCGCCGTGGTCCACAACACGTGCGAGATCCGCCAAGAAATGCCGCCAAGTCGACATGCGGAAGCGGAATCGTCAGCGAAGATAGAGACCGACCCACGCTGTGACGGCGAGCCAGATACAACTACCCATAAGGGGCGGTGAGTTCAAAATGTTCCTAGCGGCCGAAAAGGGCGACATCAACACCATCATCGGCGGAATCGCCCCAGACTGGGGCCCCTTCGGGAGCCTGGGCAGCGAGGCCCGCGTCATGATCGAGGTCGTGATGGCCGTCGCGCTCCTGCTCTGCTTCGGCATCGCGATCTGGGGTGCGGCCAAGCAGCGGATCGGTGCGACGGCGCTGCGCGACACCTTCAGCGCCGAGCAGGGCAAGGGACTGATCGTCGCGGGCCTGACCGGTGTGTTCATCATCGGCTCACTGGGCACCCTCTTCACGATCGTATACGGCATGGCCATCTAGCCCCGCCCCGGAGCGGCGGATGCGCCGGGCAGGGGAGCGCGGAACCGGCGGACGCGCCGGAGCACGGAGCGCGCTCCGCCCTTCGAGCCCCGGAGCCGTCCCCCCGCACACGGCGTACGCCCCCGTCCCGAGCCTCCGCCCCCGATCCCCTCTACCGGCCCCACTCCCGTTAGCCGAGGCTGCCCCCTGATGCCCGTTCTGATGCCCGCCCCGCCCGCTGAGGTCGTGTCAGGTTGATGTTCACTCACACCACCGCGCCCGAGCGTCAGTCCGCGCCGTTACCGTCGTATACGGGTGGCGGAAGAGCGACCATGGCTGACGCGGCCGGTACGGGCGGCCCAAGCGGCCCGGTCTGCAGGCTTGGCACGGTTGAAGGGGCGTACGCACGATGAGCATCGGCGGCGACGACGGATACGGCGGAGACTACGACGGCCACGACACGGGCCGCGCCCGCGGCGCGGCCTCCGGCGGCCACCTGACACGCACCCGCCTGCCCGAAGGCGACGGCGACCCCTACGGCCCGCCCCGCCGCGGCACCGGCCGCACGGGCAAGCCCAGCCGCAATCTGATCACCGTGGTCGGCGTCGTTGTCCTCCTCCTCGCGGCCATCGCCTTCGTCAACCGCGGCGGCGGCAAGGACGGCGACTCCGACAGTGGTGGTGGCGGCGGTGGTACCGGCGCCGAGAGCCAGCCCACCGCCCCGACCGGCCAGCGCCCGGTCGAGGGCAAGAACAGCGTGACCGGCATCGCGTCCGGCTTCCCCAAGACCGCACAGGGCGCGCAGAGCGCGGGGGCGAACTATGCGGTGGCGCTGACGTCGGCGGACATGCTGAAGCAGGACCTGCGGCATGAGCTGGTGCCGCAGATCTTCACACGCTCGGCGGCGGGATTGCTCCAGGCCAAGCTGGACAAGGCCTACTCGGCGGACTCACTGGAGAAGATCGGTCTGGATGCGGAGGGGAAAGCGCCCGACGGGATGACATACATCTCGCGCACCGCCCCCATCGGTACCAAGGTCAGCAAGTTCGCACGCACCGCCGCGACGGTCGAGGTCTGGTGCACCGGGGTGTTCGGCACAGCCGGTGAGGGTTCGAAGACCCCGGTCACCAACGACTGGTTCACCATGACGCTGAAGCTGCGATGGGTGGGTGGCGACTGGAAGGCGGAGAGCTTCTCCCAGAAGAACGGTCCCGCCCCCATCAACAGTGACCGTACCGCGTCCAGCGCCGATGAGATCGCCAAGGCAGTCGAGCAGTACGGAGGGTTCACCTATGCCCGCTAGCCCGCGCCGCCGCGCTCTCACGCTCACGGGCGTCCTGGCAGCTGTTCAGATGACTGCCGTGCTGGTGGCCACCCGCGCGGCCGCCGCTCCCTCCCCCACCCCCACGCCGAGTCCGTCGGGCAGCACGCAGGACGACTGTGAGCTCCTGCTCGGGCAGGTCCGGGAAAACTGTGAAAAGGGCGGCGGTGGTGGCGGCTCCAACGGCCCCCCCGACCCCTCCAACCCCCTGGACCCGGCCGCCTCCCTCGCCCGCGGCTGCGCCGACGCCGCCGCCTGGCTCGTCGGCAAGCTCTCCAAGCTGGTCAACGAGACCGCCACTGTCGACTTCACCAACGAGGCCTTCCTCCGCCAGTACGCCGTCGTCTTCGCCGCCTCGACCGTCCTCACCCTCATCCTCTGGCTCCTCGCCGTCGCCAAGCGCGCCATCCGCGGCGTCCCGCTCGGCGAGGCACTCTCCGAAGCCATAGGTTTCCTCTGGCTGACGGTCCTGGCCTCCGCCTTCACCCCGCTCATCCTCTATACGGTCGTCACCGCGACCGACGCCGTCACCGAAGCCATCGCCTCCGGCACCGGTGCGGACAACGACGCCTTCTTCGGCTCGTTCTCCGAAGCCCTCAAGAAGGACGAGGACATCGGCGGCGGCCCCATCATGCTCATCGTCGTGTCCCTCGTGACGATCCTCGCCGCCGGCGTCCTCTGCCTGGAGCTGGTCATCCGCGCCGCCCTGCTCTACGTCGGCGCGCTGCTCGGCACCGCCGTCTACTCCGGCCTGGTCGACAAGAACATGTGGGGCCATGTCCGCCGCTGGGCCGGAATCATGATCGCCGTGATCCTCGTCAAGCCGGTGGTCGTGACGGTCCTCGCCCTCGCCGGGGCGCTTTCCACCTCCGGTGACGAGCCCGACGCCTTCTCGGCCGTCGTCTCCGGGCTCTCCATCATCATCCTCGCCATCTTCGCCAGCGCGATGATCTACCGATTCGTGCCCGGCTTCGGCGACGAGATCGTCAAGGCCCGCAGCGCCAGCGCCGACCCGGCCTCCCGCCAGGCCGCCGCCATCATCAGCTCCCCCGCCGCCCTGGTGAAGCAGGGCATCAACACCCACAGCGCCCGCGGCGGAGGCGACGGCGGAGGCGGCGGAGGCGGCTCGGCGCAGGCCAAGCCCGCCAACCCCGTCTCCGGCGGCGTGGCCGCCCACAGCACCCGCTCCGGCGGAGGCGGAGGCGGAGCCGGTGGCAGCGGCAGCGGCAGCCCCGGCGGCAGCGGAGGCGGCGGAGCCTCCTCCGCCAGCCGCACCGGCCACCCCGGCGGCAACCGCGGCAGCGCCCCCCGCACCCCGAACCGCAGCTCCGGCAACACCACGGGAGGTGACCGGCGGTGACGCTCGACGCCCAGACCCATCCCGTCCACGCGACCCGACGCACCTATCTGATCGGCCGCGCCCGCCCCAACGCGATCGTCGGCAAGAACCGCGAGACCGGCGAGATCGCCCTGATCATCGGGGGCGCGTTCATCGGCATGATGTGCGGGCTGCTGGTGCCGGTGCTCAGCCTGCGCATCGTCGCCCTGGTCGGCTTCCCCACGCTCGCCCTCGCCGCCGTGTACGTGCCGTACAACGGCCGTACCTTCTACCGGTGGTTCGAGATCAACCGTTCCTACAAGCGCTCCGTCCGCAAGGGCACCACCGCCTACCGCTCCTCCGCCGCCGAGGCCGGCACCCGGCTCGACGGCCGTGAGGTCGAGGTCGGCCCGCCCCCCGGCATCGGCCGGATCAGCTGGCTGGCCGCCCCCTTCGGCCCCGACGAGATCGCCGTGCTGCTGCACGCCGACCGCCGCACCGTCACCGCCGCCATCGAGATCGAGGGCCCCGGCGTCGGCCTGCGCGACAGCGAGGACCAGGAGGCCCTCGTCGACCGGTTCGGCACCCTGCTCAAGCATGTGGCCAACGGCGACGGCTTCGTGACGCGGCTCCAGATGCTGGCCCGCACCCTCCCCGCCGACCCCGACGCCCACGCCAAGGACGTCGAGCGCCGCGGCGACCGCGCGGCGCCCCACTGGCTCAAGGACTCCTACGACCAGCTCCAGTCCATGGTCTCGACCTCCTCCGAGCAGCACCGCGCCTATCTCGTCGCCTGTATGCACTACACCCGCGACCTGGCCGCCGAAGCCCAGGCCATCGCCCGCGCCGCCCGCCACAGCTCCGGCGGCCGCCGCCTGGACAAGGACGCGGGCCTGGCCGTTGTCATGGCCCGTGAGCTCACCGACATCTGCGCCCGGCTCGCCGAGGCCGACATCCGCGTCCGCCAGCCCCTCGGACAGGGCCGGCTGGCCTCGCTCGTCCACTCCATGTACGACCCGGACCACCCCATCGACCACATCCAGGCCATGACCAAGCGGAACGCCTGGCCCGCCGAGCTGGACGCGATGGAGCCCACCTACCTCCAGGCCAAGACGCGCGAGTCCAGCACCCGCGACCCCTGGTGCCACGCCACCGCGTGGGTGAAGGAGTGGCCCATGACGCCCGTCGGGGTCAACTTCCTCGCCCCGCTCCTCGTCCACACCCCCGACGTCATCCGTACGGTCGCGGTCTGTATGGACCTGGAGCCCACCGAGATCGCCATCGAGCGGATGCTGACCGAGAAGACCAACGACGAGGCCGAGGCGAGCCGCGCCGCGAAGATGAACCGCACCGTCGACCCCCGCGACATCGCCGCACACGGCCGGCTGGACCAGCGCGGCGAGGACCTCGCCAGCGGCGCCGCGGGCGTCAACCTCGTCGGCTACATCACCGTCTCCTCCCGCTCACCGGAGGCACTCGCGCGTGACAAGCGGACCATCCGGGCCTCGGCGGGGAAGAGCTATCTCAAGCTGGAGTGGTGCGACCGTGAGCACCACCGGGCTTTTGTGAACACGCTGCCGTTCGCGACCGGCATCCGCCGATAGAGCCGACAGAGCCGGTAGAGCAGATAGAGACGACTGGGACGACAGGGACGATAGGGGCTCCGCCGTGGCCGATCCGATGAGCGCTCTCACCGAAGCGTTCACCAGCTTTCTGTTCGGAAAGGTGGAGACGACACGGCTGCCCGTCCGCACCTCCACCGGACAGGCACAGGCCGTCTATCTCCCCACCGCTGCACCCGGCCTCGGTGACTCCGGCGTCATCATCGGGCGTGAGGTGTACTCCGGGAAGGGCTATATCTACGACCCCTTCCAGCTCTACGGACAGCAGCTGCCCGCCCCGCACTGGCTGGTGCTCGGCGAATCCGGAAACGGCAAGTCGGCCCTGGAGAAGACCTACGTCCTGCGCCAGCTGCGCTTCCGCGACCGCCAGGTGGTGGTGCTGGACGCACAGGGCGAGGACGGCGTGGGCGAGTGGAACCTCATCGCCCAGGAGCTCGGCATAACGCCCATCCGGCTCGACCCCATGGCGGCCCTGGACGGTGGAATCCGCCTCAACCCCCTGGACCCGTCCATCACCACCACCGGTCAGCTCGCCCTGCTCCGCACCATCATCGAGGTCGCGATGGGCCACGGCCTCGACGAGCGCTCCGGGTTCGCCCTGAAGGTCGCGCACGCGTACGTCAACGAGACCATCGTCGACCGTCAGCCGGTGCTCACCGACATCGTCGAGCAGCTGCGGCACCCCGAGGCGGAGTCCGCCGAGGCGATGAACGTCGACATAGACGATGTACGGGCCTGGGGCCTGGACGTCGCCCTCGTACTGGACCGGCTGGTCGACGGTGACCTCCGCGGCATGTTCGACGGACCGACCACGGCCGGAATCGACCTCGACGCACCCCTCATCGTCTTCGACCTCTCCCATATCGACCGCAATTCGATCGCGATGCCGATCCTCATGGCGATCGTGGGCGTCTGGCTGGAGCACACCTGGATCCGGCCGGACCGCAAGAAGCGCATCTTCCTGGTCGAAGAGGCGTGGCACATCATCAACTCGCCCTTCGTCGCCCAGCTCTTCCAGCGGCTGCTGAAGTTCGGCCGACGGCTCGGTCTGTCCTTCGTCGCCGTGGTCCACCACCTCTCCGACGTGGTCGACGGCGCCGCAGCGCGGGAAGCCGCGGCGATCCTCAAGATGGCGTCCACCCGGACCATCTACGCCCAGAAGGCGGACGAGGCCCGGGCGACCGGACGGGTGCTGGGCCTGCCGCGCTGGGCGGTCGAGATCATTCCGACACTCTCGCCCGGGATCGCGGTCTGGGACGTCAACGGCAACGTACAGGTCGTCAAACACCTGATCACCGAGGCGGAGCGGCCTCTCGTCTACACCGACCGGGCCATGACGGAGGATGCGCTGACCGTCCAGATGGCGGCCGAAGCGGAGGCCGAGGAACGGGCCGCCGCGGCGGTTGAGGCGGCGGAGGCTGAGGCATACGGCGGACCGTCGTACGGATCCACGGTGGCATGACATGACAGCGGGGCTGAACCGCGGCGGACCCGCGGAACACGGGAGACCTCAGCGCCCGGAGCGCGGCATTCCGGACGGTCTGCTGGTCGGCATCATGGCGTTCCTGCTGGGCCTGACCTGTCTGGTGTGGTCGGCGACCGGCCTGGCCGCCCTTTTCGCCCACGGCTCCTGGCCGGACGGCCTGGCCTTCCCGCGTACGCCCCTGGCGCTGCGCCACCTGGTCGAGGAGCCGCACAACCTCGCGGCGGCATGGCCCGACACCCCGAAAGCGCAGCTGTCGGGGTACGGGCTCTTCTGGGGCATCTTCATCAGCGAGCTGATGGTGCTGATCGTGCTGACGGTCTTCACCGTCGGCACGGTGACCCGCTACCGCGCGGTCCGCGCCAGACGCCGCGCCGAGGCGGTACAGGCGGCCCAGGCCAGAGCGGAAGCGAAGGCGGCCGCAGAGGCGAGGGCGGCCGAGGCGACGCAACGGGGGAGGGTGAGCGGCCCGCCCGAGCCGTCCCCACCCGCGCACGGTCCGGGCAGGGCGTACGAGTCGGCCGGGTCCGGCCCAGCGGCCGCCGGCCCCGGCAGCCCGCACGACGGGACAGCGGCCTCGCCCGTACCGCCCGCGGGCCTCCCGACGGTCCCGGGCCCCGTCAGTCCCCAGCCGCCAGGCGTGGTCCCCGCGACTGCCCCCCACACCGGCCCCGCAGCCTCCGCGCCCGTCGCCGGGCAGCGAGCGACCCCGTGGGAGGCTCCCACCACCGACGGCGATGCGCCGGAGCCCCCGGCGACAGCACAGCCGCTGCCGACGCCCCGGCTCGGCCCCGCGGCGGCCACCGCCCTCCCCGACGGGGAGCTGACCCGGTCCCGCGTGCTCTTCGGCGCGCAGCGCGGTACGTCGGCCGCCCAGGCCGTCCTGGAGGCCGTCGGTCCGGTCCTGGTGGTCACCAGCGACGCCACGCTCTGGTCTTCGACCAAGGACGCGCGGGCCAAGTTGGGCCCCGCCCACGTCTTCGATCCGTCCCATCTTCTCGACACCCCCGCCCGGTTGCGCTGGAACCCCGCGGCGGACTGCGGGTCCCGTGACATCGCGGTCGCGCGCGCCGCGGCGCTCCTCGCGCCCGTACGCCCCGCGCACGCGATGGACAGGCCCATGGCGGAGGCCGCGGAGACGCTGCTCCGCTGCTGGCTGCACGCCGCGGCGGTGGACGGCCGCCCCTTCCGCCATGTCCACCGCTGGGCACAGGGCAACTCCGCCCACGAGCCCGTACGGATCCTGCGGACGAACCCCAAGGCGGCAGGCGGTACGGCGGGGGAGCTGGAGGCCACGCTCACTGCCCATCCCGAACGGCGCGACCTGGCCCAGGAACTGACGTCCCGTGCGCTCGGCGCGCTGTCCTCGATCCACATCCGGGACGCCTGCAATCCGGGACGTGCCGATTCGCTCGCGCTGGAGTCATTCGTGGGCGAAGGGGGAACTCTCTATGTGATGGGCGCATCCATCGAGGATCCGCGGACCCATCCGGGTGCGATGCCCTTGTTGACCGCACTCGCCTCGCACGTGGTCGAGCACGGCCGGCGCATGGCCGAACGGTCATCCTCCGGTCGGCTCGACCCACCACTCACCCTCGTGCTAGACGACGTCGCCGCCGTGGCACCGCTCCCGGCGCTGCCCGATCTGCTGGACCAGGGGGCGGCGCAGGGCCTGCCCACGCTGGCGCTGATGCGCTCTCAGGAACAGGCGCGGGCACGCTGGCCGCACCACTCCCTGGCGGGCCAGGAGCGGGCCTGACAAGCAACAAGCAGCAAGGTTGGAGGGGCATGCGGCTGTGGGTTTCCAGACCCAGAACGCAAAAATGCCTCGGTCCCGGACACATGGTGTCCGGGACCGAGGCTAAAGATTGTTCGGCGGCGTCCTACTCTCCCACAGGGTCCCCCCTGCAGTACCATCGGCGCTGAAAGGCTTAGCTTCCGGGTTCGGAATGTAACCGGGCGTTTCCCTAACGCAATGACCACCGAAACACTATAAAGTTGAACCGGACATGGACACGGTTCGTTACTTCAGAACCAACACAGTGGACGCGAGCAACTGAGGACAAGCCCTCGGCCTATTAGTACCAGTCAACTCCACCGGTCACCCGGCTTCCATATCTGGCCTATCAACCCAGTCGTCTACTGGGAGCCTTAACCCATCAAGTGGGTGGGAGCCCTCATCTCGAAGCAGGCTTCCCGCTTAGATGCTTTCAGCGGTTATCCCTCCCGAACGTAGCCAACCAGCCATGCCCTTGGCAGGACAACTGGCACACCAGAGGTTCGTCCGTCCCGGTCCTCTCGTACTAGGGACAGCCCTTCTCAAGACTCCTACGCGCACAGCGGATAGGGACCGAACTGTCTCACGACGTTCTAAACCCAGCTCGCGTACCGCTTTAATGGGCGAACAGCCCAACCCTTGGGACCGACTCCAGCCCCAGGATGCGACGAGCCGACATCGAGGTGCCAAACCATCCCGTCGATATGGACTCTTGGGGAAGATCAGCCTGTTATCCCCGGGGTACCTTTTATCCGTTGAGCGACGGCGCTTCCACAAGCCACCGCCGGATCACTAGTCCCGACTTTCGTCCCTGCTCGACCCGTCAGTCTCACAGTCAAGCTCCCTTGTGCACTTACACTCAACACCTGATTGCCAACCAGGCTGAGGGAACCTTTGGGCGCCTCCGTTACCCTTTAGGAGGCAACCGCCCCAGTTAAACTACCCACCAGACACTGTCCCTGATCCGGATCACGGACCCAGGTTAGACATCCAGCACGACCAGAGTGGTATTTCAACAATGACTCCCCCTGAACTGGCGTCCAGAGTTCACAGTCTCCCACCTATCCTACACAAGCCGAACCGAACACCAATATCAAGCTGTAGTAAAGGTCCCGGGGTCTTTCCGTCCTGCTGCGCGAAACGAGCATCTTTACTCGTAATGCAATTTCACCGGGCCTATGGTTGAGACAGTCGAGAAGTCGTTACGCCATTCGTGCAGGTCGGAACTTACCCGACAAGGAATTTCGCTACCTTAGGATGGTTATAGTTACCACCGCCGTTTACTGGCGCTTAAGTTCTCAGCTTCGCCCCACCGAAATGGAGCTAACCGGTCCCCTTAACGTTCCAGCACCGGGCAGGCGTCAGTCCGTATACATCGCCTTACGGCTTCGCACGGACCTGTGTTTTTAGTAAACAGTCGCTTCTCGCTGGTCTCTGCGGCCACCACCAGCTCACACTGCAAGAGTGATCACCAGCAATGGCCCCCCTTCTCCCGAAGTTACGGGGGCATTTTGCCGAGTTCCTTAACCATAGTTCACCCGAACGCCTCGGTATTCTCTACCTGACCACCTGAGTCGGTTTAGGGTACGGGCCGCCATGAAACTCGCTAGAGGCTTTTCTCGACAGCATAGGATCATCCACTTCACCACAATCGGCTCGGCATCAGGTCTCAGCCTTAACGTGCGACGGATTTACCTACCACACGGCCTACACCCTTACCCCGGGACAACCACCGCCCGGGCTGGACTACCTTCCTGCGTCACCCCATCACTTACCTACTACCACCTTGGACCGGCGGCTCCACCACTCCCCCTCACTCCGAAGAGATCAGGGGCGGCTTCACGGCCTTAGCATCAGAGGATTCGATATTGGGCGCTTCAAAGCGGGTACCGGAATATCAACCGGTTGTCCATCGACTACGCCTGTCGGCCTCGCCTTAGGTCCCGACTTACCCTGGGCAGATCAGCTTGACCCAGGAACCCTTAGTCAATCGGCGCACACGTTTCCCACGTGTGTATCGCTACTCATGCCTGCATTCTCACTCGTGAACCATCCACAACTCGCTTACACGGCTGCTTCACCCGGCACACGACGCTCCCCTACCCAACCCAGCCCCCGTTAGGGGTTAATGCTGGATTGACACAACTTCGGCGGTACGCTTGAGCCCCGCTACATTGTCGGCGCGGAATCACTTGACCAGTGAGCTATTACGCACTCTTTCAAGGATGGCTGCTTCTAAGCCAACCTCCTGGTTGTCTCTGCGACTCCACATCCTTTCCCACTTAGCGTACGCTTAGGGGCCTTAGTCGATGCTCTGGGCTGTTTCCCTCTCGACCATGGAGCTTATCCCCCACAGTCTCACTGCCGCGCTCTCACTTACCGGCATTCGGAGTTTGGCTAAGGTCAGTAACCCGGTAGGGCCCATCGCCTATCCAGTGCTCTACCTCCGGCAAGAAACACACGACGCTGCACCTAAATGCATTTCGGGGAGAACCAGCTATCACGGAGTTTGATTGGCCTTTCACCCCTAACCACAGGTCATCCCCCAGGTTTTCAACCCTGGTGGGTTCGGTCCTCCACGAAGTCTTACCTCCGCTTCAACCTGCCC